>JAOAPT010000283.1 GCA_025463045.1 Candidatus Solibacter sp. | reverse complement strand
CCCGAACGGGGCCATGGAGAACTCCGTTGAAGAACACACACCAATCGGAGCCGCGACGGTTACGGAGCGGTGGTCACGCGACCACCGCTCCCTTACGGTCGCGGCTCCGATTGGGGGCTCGGTTCTTCATCGCGTTTGGTGGACCGCGCGACCACCGCTCCCTTACGGTCGCGGCTCGGATGGAGAGCCGCGCGCGTGAGCAAGGGTGATCGCCGACGAGTGCGTTCTTTCAACGGGGAGGGATCGGGGCGGGCGGGAGTTGGGAGGCGGCGGGGGATTGCCGCCTCCCGGGGAGCGTTTCGGACTAGAAGAACAGCTTGAGGCCGAACTGGATATAGCGCGAACCGCCGCGCTGATACAGGTCGCCGAAGGACGTGTTGTAGGCCTGGCGGAGGCGGAACTGCTTGAAGCCAGCCAGCGTCGTGATGTCGTAATTCGCGGGCTGTTTGCCGAAGAAGTTCGCGGCCAGGGGGACGGCGAAGAAGTTGGTCGGCAGGACTCCGGCGGCGTTCTTCTGGGAGTTCACCATGGCGTTGATGCTGTTGAGCTGGGCGGTGCCCGCGGCGGTCGCGGCGAGCGGCTGATTGTTCGCCGTGGCCCAGGTGTTGTAGTCGGCCGCGGAGAGGGCGGCGACGCTGGGGGCGCCCATGAAATCGGTGCCGCCGGCGTTGTTCGGGAAGACGCGGAAGACGGGGTGATTGAGGAGGTTCAGGCCATCGGCGCGGAACTGCAGGCGGCGCCTACTGTTCTCACCGAGGCGGAAGCTCTTCTGCACGGACAGGTCGAGGATCTGGGCCCACGGTCCACGAACTCCATCCAGGGTGCGCGGGGCGCTGCCGAGTTTGCCGAGCGCGGGACGGGCAAAGGCGCTGGGGTTGACGTACGGCTGGCAGCCGTTGCCGGTGGGGCAGTTGCGGTCCCACAGAGGATTGATCAGCGGCTGGCCGGCCATCATGTCCGGGCGCGCGGTGTGGGTCAGGTCACCGATCTGGTTGGAATCGGAGAGCGCCGGGGCGTACGGGAAGCCGCTGTTGAGGCGTTCGATGGCGCTGACGGTCCAGCCGCCGACGAAGAAGTCGACCGGCTTCCAGAGTCCGGCACCACTGTAACGGCCGCGGCCGAAGGGGAGATCGTAGATCAGGGTGCTGTTGATGGTGTGGCGCTGATCGTAGGTCGAGACGCTGCGGTCGAGGTAGCGCGGCGCGCCGAACGCGACCTGGCCATCGGTCTGGCCATTGACGGCGGTGAGGATGTTCTTATCGCCGCCGGAGCTGGAGGCATCGTCGATCGACTTGGCCCAGGTGTAATTGCCGGTGAAGCTCAGGCCGCGGGCGACGCGGTGCTGCACGCTGACATAGCCGCCGTGGCGGATGCTGTTGGCCGACGAATCGTAGAGCACGTAGAGCGAAGAGAAGCCGAGGAACGGACTGCCGAGGCTGCCGTTCTGCACGGTGAGGCGCGCGCCGGTGCCGGGATTGATGCGGCCCAGCGGATCGGCGATCGCGGTGGTGGTGGTGATGTTCGCTGCGTTCTGCGCGTCGAGCAGGCCGGAGCTCTTGGGGTTGACGTTCTCGTGCGGCATGAAAAGGCGGGTGCCCTTCAAGCCGGTGTAGCCGATCTCCATCGTGGTGTTGTGGTTGATCTGCCAGGAGACGGTCAGGTTCCAGTTCTGGATGTAGGGCGTGTGGTAGTTGGAGCTGACGGCGTAACCGCCGACGCCCTGCTGGTAGTAGAGGCTGTTGGTGGTGACCAGCCCGTTAGCCGGCGCGTTGATTACCTGATCGGGCGTCTGCGGAATGATCACCGGCGGATTCTCGCCGAGGCGCATGACGTACTGCGAATTCGCGGTGCCGGAGGGCACGACGCTGGGGAAGCCGACGGTGGCGCCGAAGTCGGGGGAAGGCAGGCGGGTCGCGCCGGTGATCGGCGCGTGCGAGAGACCGTAGCCGCCGCGCAGGGTCATGTGCTTCCCGGCAAGGAAATGCGGAGCCCAGGCGAAACCGAATCGCGGTTCGAAATTCATGTAGTCGGTCGGGGTCATGTAACGCGAG
Source organism: Candidatus Solibacter sp. (assembly GCA_025463045.1). Lineage (GTDB taxonomy): Bacteria > Acidobacteriota > Terriglobia > Bryobacterales > Bryobacteraceae > Solibacter. The sequence continues at coordinate 3,891 of JAOAPT010000283.1, read as the reverse complement.
TTGCCGCCGCGGCCGCTGAAGGCGAAGGCGGGGGCCTGGACGCTGTTGATGACCGTGCCGTCCTGAAGCTTGAGCGGCGCGGAGAGCGGGAAGCTGTTGATCATGTCGAGGCGGTAGACGCCCTGGTGATCGTACTTCTCGGTGCGCGGCATTTGGACGTTGTAACGGATGCCGATGTTGAGGGTGAGGTTCGGCTTGACCTTCCAATCGTCCTGCACGAAGCCAGCGTAGGAATTCCAGCGGTAGTAGTAGGGAATCGACGCGTTGCGGAGGGTGACGTTGCCGTTGACCACGCCGAGCATGAAACTGGCGAAGGGCGATCCGCCGGTGCCGGCGCTGGTGCCGGTGGAGTTGGTCTGGATGTTGGAGAAGGCGTACTGGCCGCCGAAGGAAGCGAAAAGCGGCAGCACGTTCTGCAGGGCGTGCGAGAGATCGACGCCGAACTTCAGGCTCATGGAGCCGCGGCTCTTATAGAAGATGTCGGTGACGGCGTAGCGTTCTTCGCGATCTTCGACGGAGGTGGAGCCGCCGCCGCCGAGTCCGGTCGCGGTGGAGCCGCCGCCGCCGAGCGAGGATCCGGGGAAGAGTCCGCCGAGTCCGGGGACTCCGCCTTTGGTCAGGCTGGGCAGGCCGAGTTCGGTGTTCAAATTGGCGCCGGTGCTGGCGTCCCACTGCGGGGCGAGGGTGTTGCTGAAACGGCCGCGGGTGTAGTTGAGGCGAATGTCATTGAACATCGTCGGCGAGATCATGCGGGTGTAAGCCAGCATGGCCTGCTTGGCCCAGCTATATTCGCCGCCGGCGGTGGTGGTGCTGATGGTGGCGTCCTGAATCTTGACGATGGGGGTCGCGGTGTAGCGCATGTTGAGGCGGTCTTTATCGGTGATCACCTGGTCGATGCGGATGGTGTAGCGCTTCTCTTCCTGCTGCAGGCGGCGGGGGGCGGAGATGTTGGAGACGAGGCCGTTGCTGTTGAGGTAGTAGTCGCTGGCGGGGATGATGTACTTGTTGGCGGCGAGCACTGCGCTCTTATCGAGCAGGCTGGTGGGAATCTTGTTCCCCGGGAAAGGCAGGAACGTGGTGCTGCCGGCGGGGATGGTGGCCGGCGTGAACTGGTTGCCGTTGACCACGTTGTAGGTCTGATAAATGACGCTGTCGTTGGCGGTGACGGCGTTGGGCGCGATGCTCTTGAAGCGATCGACGACGGCTTGCGGCAGCCAGCCGCTGGGCGTATTCACCAGGCCGCTGAAATCGCCCTGGCGCATTCCGTCGGTGGGAAGCAGGCCGTACTGATCGAGGCGATCGCGGCGGTAGTTCGGCTCGAAGGCGGCGAACCAGAAGGTCTTATTCTTGCCGTTGTAGACCTTGGTGATATAGACGGGCCCGCCGGCGGCGAGCGAGAACTGGTTGTACTTCAGGGTCGGGTAGGGGCGGTTGTTGGCGGAACTGGTCCAGGGCGCGGCGGCGAAGGCCGGGTTGCGGTTGTACCAGAGGGCCGTGCCGTTGAACTGGTTGGTGCCGCTCTTGGTGGTGGCGCTGATTACGCCGCCGCCGGTGGTGGAGTATTCGGCGGAGAAGGCGGTGGTCTGAACGGTGAACTCCTGGACGGTTTCGGGGGAGAAGCTGACCATGGTACGCGCCAGGCTGACGCCGGTGTTGTTGGTGCCGTCGGCCATTATCAGCGTATTCAGCGGACGTCCGCCGTTGATGCTGATGTTACAGCCGGGGCAGGTGGTTTCACTGGTCAGGATCGGGTTTTCGCTGCCGGCGTCGCCAGAGACGTTGGGCTGCACCATGGCGAGATCGAGCACGCTGCGATTGACGAGCGGCACGTCCTGCAATTCGCGGGAGGTCACGGTACTGCTGGTGGTGCCGGAATCGACATTGAGCATGGCGACCTCGGCGGAGACGGTGACCTGGGTATCGACGGCGCCGGTTTGCAGGACGACGTTGACCGAAGTGGTGGACGCGGTATCGACCTTGACGTTGTTGACGACCGACTTCTTGAAGCCCTTCATTTCGACCTGAAGGGTGTACGTCACCGGGTCCAGATCGAGTATGGAGTAGGCTCCGGTCTCCGAACTGGTGATCTTGCGAACTTCGTTGGTGCCGATGTTGGTGACGGTGATGGTCGCGCCGGGAACGAGGGATTGGCTTTGATCCGAGATCGTTCCGGTGATGGCGCCACGGTTGGTTTGGGCAAATGCGGCAAGAGCGCTAGCGAGCGCAATCGCGACTAGGCGATCCGACATGGTGTAAACCCCACAATCCTAAAGCTTTGTAAGCTTGCGTGATGGTATTCCCCGGCACAGCCGACGGCAAGCAAATTCCTACTCGGGTTGTGTGTTTCGCAGTGACAAACAAAAATAACGGTAAAGACTCACAATTCGGTGACAGTGGGCCGGGGTTGCCGACAATGGCCGTTTTGCAATGACAAACGAATGACTAAGAATCGATTTCGGAGAGCAGTTGAGCGGCAAGGGCGGCCCAACCGTCATCGAAGGGCGACCCGGTATCAGGCGGGATGTGGGAAGAAATCCAGGCGCGCAAGAAGGCGCTAACGGGAATGGCGACGGATTCGGCGGCGCCCGGTTCGAAGCGCAATGGAATCTCGGAGCTTTCGATGGCGGCGAGCAGACTTGCCTGGAAGTTCATTCGACCCTCGCGTGGTGGTTGACGGGACCGGATCCGCGGCCGAGTCCCGGATTGGTGCGGATGGCTTCGTGGATGAAGCGTTTGGCACGGGCGACGGCTTCGGCGAGTGGAAAGCCGGAGGCGAGGCCGGCTGTGATCGCGGCGGAGTAGGTGCAGCCGGTGCCGTGAGTGTGGCGAGTGGCGACGCGCGGCGCGGGGAATTCGCGCCAATCGACGCCGTCGAAGAGCAGGTCGGTGGAGTCGCCCGCGAGGTGGCCGCCTTTGATGAGGACGGCGCGGGCTCCCATTTCGAGGAGGCGGCAGGCGGCGGCGCGCATGTCGTCGACGGTGCGGATCGTCAGGCCGGTGAGGGCTTCGGCCTCGGGGACGTTGGGGGTAATGAGAGTGGCGCGGGGCAGCAGGAGATCGCGGATGGTGGCCACGGCATCGGAAGGCAGCAGGGGGAGGCCGTGCTTGCTGACCATGACCGGGTCGACGACGAGGGGGAAGTTGAACTCGGCGGCCGCGCGGGCGACGGCGGCGATCATGGCAGCGGATCCGAGCGCTCCGGTCTTGGCGGCGGCGGGCGGGATGTCCTCGAGGACGGCGGCGAGTTGTTCGAGGACGAGCGCGGGGGGCATGACTTCGACGCGGGAAACGCGGACGGTGTTTTGGACGGTGAGGAGGGTGATGACGGCTTCGCCGTAGACGCCGAACTGGTGGAAGGTCTTGAGGTCGGCCTGGATTCCGGCGCCTCCGCTGGGGTCGCTACCGGCGATGGTGAGGACGGCGGAGGTCATGTCATTCAGGATATCAGCCTTCATTTGTTTTCAATCACTTCTGGGGTTCGTTTCGTAATACGGCAAATTTTGGGGGGAGGAGGGAGATTGAAAACATTGTCATTGATGGACTGTGTCTGCATGACTTCACCTGCCCCGAATATAGCGCGCGCAAAGTGAAGAAGAGGGTCCTCAAATCCTTAAATGGATGGAAACAATCGGAGAAATAAATTTCATGTTGGCGTGACGCGAAGGGTGCGGCAGGGGCACAACTAAAGGGCAAGAACCCTTAGCCGCCGATGAACGCCGATAAAACTGAAACTTGGAAGTAAGTGCTCTGCCCCGGCGTTCATGGCTAGAACTTCGGTCTCGATTCCCCTTGCACCGGATACGGTACGCTAGGCATAGGACACGAAAATGGCTGAGAATAACGTTCATGTCTAAGACGAACTACTGGCGGAGCTCCAGGCCAAAGCGGCAG
>JAOAPT010000245.1 GCA_025463045.1 Candidatus Solibacter sp. | reverse complement strand
CGGCCGCCCTCGCGCAATCCGGCCGCTCCCAAGTCTCCGGCCGCAACGGCCTCCAGTTTGCGCTCGTCGCCGTCCAGGTCGCCTTCGCCGTCACCCTGCTCACCGGCGCCGGACTCCTCTTCCGCAGCCTGCAGCAGCTCGGCCGCGTCTCCGCGGGCTTTGACCCCGACCGCATCCTCACCTTCCACGTCAGCACCTCGTGGGGCGAGACTGTCGACACCAAAGCCAGCGCGCGCTTCAAGCGCATTCTCGATAGCGTCCGCGACTTGCCGGGCGTGGAAAGCGCCGCCACTTCGATCAGCCTGCCCGGTGTGCCCATGCTCTATCAGATCGACCTGCGCACGGTCGAAGGCCGCGCCGAAAGCGAACCCCGCATGCAAGCGCAAGCCCGCCTGGTCACTCCCTCGTACTTCGCCACCATGCGCGTTCCTCTGCTCGCCGGGGAAACCTGCCGTACCGACCCGAACGCCCCCGCCATGATGGTCAACCGCAGTTTCGCCGCTGCATATTTCGCCGGCGGCGATCCGATCGGCCGCCATCTGCTCCAGCCGGGGAATTCGTTCGTGCCGCCATCGCGCATCACCGGCATCGTCGCCGACGCCCGCGAAGCCGGACTCGATCGCGAACCCGTCCCCACCATCTACTGGTGCAGTGGCTTCGTCCAGCCGGGTACTTTCTTCCTGGTCCGCACCAAGGGCGAACCCGCGGCCATGGCCGAAGCCGTCCGCCGCAAGGTCCACGAGCTCGAACCCGCACGCTCCGTCTACGGCCTCACGGCGCTCCGCGATCAGCTCTCCGACGCCTACGCCGGCAATCGCCTGCGCACTTTCCTGCTCGGCTTCTTCGCCGTCACCGCCATCTCGCTCGCCTGCCTGGGACTCTACGGAACACTCAGCTACCTGGTCCACGTGCGCCGCCGTGAGGTCGGCCTGCGCCTCGCCCTAGGTGCACTCCGCCCCCAGATCGTCCGCCAATTCGTGACTCAAGGATTGCGCGTCTCGCTCCTTGGCTGCGTCGCGGGACTGGCGCTCGCCGTCGCCTCTTCGCGCCTGCTCGCCGGCATGCTCTTCGGAGTCTCGCCGTCGGATTCCCTCACGCTCGCCGGCGTGGTCGCGATCGTGCTGGCCGTCTCGATAGCCGCCAGCCTCATCCCCGCAATCCGCGCCGCCCGAGTCGAACCCATGCAGGTCCTGCGCGAAGAGTAGACGCTTGTATCTCGCCGCCCGCGTCGACTCCATGCAGTTCCTGCGCGAAGAGTAGACGCTTGCATCTCGCCGCCCGCGCCGACTCCATGCAGTTCCCCCGCGAACGGTAGACGCTTGTATCTCGCCGCCCGCGCCGACCCATGCAGGTCCTGCGCGAAGAGTAGACGCTTGTATCTCGCCGCCCGCGCCGACCCATGCAGGCCCTGCGCGAAGAGTAGACGCTTGTATCTCGCCGCCCGCGTCGACCCCATGCAGTTCCTGCGCGACGAGTAGACGCTCTTATCTCGCCGCCCGCGTCGACCCATGCAGTTCCTGCGCGAAGAGTAGACGCTTGTATCTCACCGCCCGCGCCGACCCATGCAGTTCCCCCGCGAACGGTAGACGCTCCTATCTCGCGGCCAGTCTCATTCCCGCGATCCGCGCCGCCCGCGTCGAACCCATACAGGTCCTCCGCGAAGAATCGACGCTCTTATCCGAGCCGCGACCATCAGGAAGCGGTGGTCGCCCGAGAGGGCCACCACTCGCTCACGCCGCGCGGAGCTGAGTGCGTTCTTCAACGCAGCGCCGACCGCTACTTCTCGACCTCCACGTGCGCCGCGTCCAGCTCGTACCCTTCGTCCTTCGCCGTTCGGATCGCCAGCTCGCGCAGCTCCTGCTCGCTCGCATCGCGGGGTGTCTTCGCGCACTGCCGCCGGATGACCTCCGCCCCAACCTGAATCACAACCTGCCAGTGTTTCTTCTCGGCATTCCACTCGACCTTGGCATCTGTAGCCTGCATCATCGCCATAACCGGGGCCTCCCGATTTCCAGATTACCCGCGATCGCCGTCCAGGGAAAGGCCCCTTTGCACGCACTGGTTGCCGCCGTGCTATATGGAACATGTGAGATTCTCCGAGTGGTTGCTAGCCGATATCCGTGTCCCCGAGGCAAACCCCTTCCATAAAACGCCGGGACATGAGTGGTGGCGAGTGATGTGCCTCACCGGAGTCGACTACTTCTCGACCCTCGGCTACCAACCCGGCATCGCCTACCTCGCCGCCGGATTGCTCTCGCCCGTCGCTACCCTGATCCTCGTCCTCGTAACGCTCTTTGGCGCGCTGCCGGTCTACTCCCGCGTTGCCGAAGCCAGCCCCAACGGTCAGGGCAGCATCGGCATGCTCGAACGCCTTTTCCCTCAGTGGGGAGGCAAGACCTTCGTCCTCATCCTGCTCGGCTTCGCCACCACGGATTTCGTCATCACCATGACGCTCTCCGCTGCCGACGCCGCCGCGCACGTCGTGCAGAACCCTTTCACACCCGACTGGATGCGCAGCCAGATGGCGGTCACTCTGCTGCTGCTCACCGTCCTCGGCGCGATTTTTCTCAAGGGCTTCAAAGAAGCGATCGGGATTGCCGTCATCCTCGTCGGCATTTACCTGGCGCTCAATCTCGTGGTGACGGCCGTTGCGCTGCGCGAAGTGTTCGTCCATCCGCACCTGATTCCTCACTGGAAGAGCGCGCTCCTCGCCAGACACGGCAGCGTCGTCTCGATGATCGGCATCTCGCTCCTGCTCTTTCCGAAACTCGCTCTCGGACTCTCCGGCTTTGAAACCGGAGTCGCCGTGATGCCGTTGATCAAGGCGGAAGATCTCGCCGCGCGCATTCGCAATACACGCAAACTGCTGTTCACCGCCGCGGCCATCATGAGCGTCTTCCTGATCGCCACCAGTCTCGCGACCACGCTCCTCATAGAGCCGGATGAATTCAAGGACGGCGGCGAGGCCAACGGCCGGGCTCTCGCCTACCTCGCGCACCGCTATGTCGGCAACGGCTTCGGCTCGCTCTACGACACGAGCACCATCCTCATCCTCGGCTTCGCCGGCGCCTCCGCGATGGCCGGTCTGCTCAATCTGATTCCGCGCTACCTGCCCCGCTTCGGCATGGCCCCCGAGTGGGCGCGCGCTTCGCGGCCCCTCGTCCTCGTCTTCATGAGCGTCGCCGTCGCGGTCACCCTGCTCTTTCACGCCAGCGTCGACGCGCAGGGCGGCGCCTACGCTACCGGCGTCCTCGTGCTGATCACCTCCGCCGCCACCGCCGTCACCATCTCCGTGTGGAATACGCCGCAGCGCTGGCCCTTTCTCACCATCGCGCTGGTCTTCGTCTATACCACTGCGCTGAATATCTACGAGCGCCCCGAAGGCATCAAGATCGCCTCATTCTTTATCGGAGCGATGGTGCTCACGTCGGTAATCTCACGCGCGCTTCGTTCTACCGAACTCCGCATCTGCGCCGTTACCTTCGACGACCGCGCGCGCGAGTTACTCGACGAGGACGAGGACCAGGTGTTTCGCATCATCGCCCGCCGCCCCCGCCCCGTCGAAACCGAGGCCGCGCTCGATGAAGCCGACCGCGTGATCCGCAACAATCACTGCCTGGAACTCAACGACCGCGTCTATTTCCTCGAAGTGGACCGCGGCGACGCCTCGGAGTTCGAAGACACTCTGCACGTCACCGGCGAACGCATCGGCCGGCACGCCGTACTGCACGCGCGCAGTCCCGTGGTGGCCAATGCAATCGCCGCGCTGCTGATTGAGCTGGAGAAGAAAGCCGGCAAAGTGCCTCACGGGTATTTCCAGTGGACCGAAGGCAATCCCGTTGGCAACCTCCTTCGCTTCCTGATCCTCGGGGAAGGCGACGTCGCGCCCATCACCCACGAGGTCCTCCGGCGCGCCATCCCCGACCCCGCGCACCGCCCCGTGATTCACGTGAGCTAGCACAGTGTCCAAGAAGTTCGAGCCTTGAAAATCAGGTCTTATCTTCGTTCATCTGCGTTCATCGGCGGCTGAATAGTCTTGGTCTGAAAGCTTGCGAACTCCGTCGCTTAGGCTGGATCTCCTACGCCAGTCCCGACCGCTGCAACAGCGCGTTCGGGTCCGGATCGCGCCCCATAAAGTGACGGTACAACTCGGCGGGATCTTCGCTATCGCCCTTCGCCAGAATCTTCCCGCGGAACTCCGCGCCGATCTCGCGACTGAAAATTCCGCCATCGCGGAAGCGCGTGAATGCGTCCGCCTCCAGCACCTCGGCCCACTTGTACGAGTAGTATCCCGCGCCGTACCCGACGGGGCTCGCGAACAAATGCGTGAACGCCGCCAGCATCGCGTGATCGGGCGGCAGCGGCGCGGGGCTGAACTCCTGCAAAATTCCCCGCGCGTACGCCACCGGATCGCCATCGCGCGCCGCATCGTAACGCACGTGAACATTCAGGTCGATAAAGCCGAACCCGAGCTGCCGCATCTGCCCGTTCGCGGCGCGGAACGTGCGCGCGCGCTTCATCTTCTGAAACAGCTCGTCGGGAATCGGCGCGCCCGTCTCGTAATGCCGCGCGAACAGGTCCAACGCCTCGCGTTCCCAGCACCAGTTCTCCATGATCTGGCTCGGCAGCTCAACGAAGTCCCACGCCACATTCGTTCCCGCCAGCGACCGTATTTCCACCAGGCTCAGCAGATGATGCAGCAAGTGGCCGAACTCGTGGAAGATCGTCTCCACCTCGCGATGCGTCAATAGCGCGGGCTTGCCCCCGACCGGCGGCGTCAGGTTGCCGCAGATCAATCCCAGGTGCGGCCGGAAACGCTCGCCCTCCGGACCGCCGGTCATCAGCCCGTCCATCCACGCGCCGCCGCGCTTGTTCTCGCGCGGATACCAGTCCGCGTAAAAGCCGCCGAGGAACACGCCGTTCTCGTCGCGGATGTTGTAGAAGTGCACCTCGTTATCCCACGCCGGCACACCCTTCTCTTCTTCGACCGTGATGCCGTACAGACGGTGCACCAGATCGAACAGGCCGCTGACCACGCGCTCCATCGGGAAGTACGGGCGCAGCGCCTCTTCGTCGAAATCGTAGAGCGCCGCGCGCTGCTTCTCGGCGTAGTACGCGACGTCCCACGGCGCCAGCGGAGCGGCGTCCGCGCCTTCGATGCTCCGGCGGAATTCGAACAGCTCCTGATTCTCCTCACGGAAGCGCCGCTCGGTCTTCGCCTTCAGATCTTCGAGGAATTTCAGCGCTCGCTCGCCCGAGTGCGCCATGCGATCTTCCAGCACCAGGTCGGCGAAATTTGCGAAGCCCAGCAGTGCCGCCTTCTCCCGCCGCAGTTCGACGATGCGGACGATGATCTGACGATTGTCGCGTTCCCCCGCCGCCGCGCGCACCGCGTATGCCTCGTACATCCGCCGCCGGATCGCCGCATTGTCCAGGTAGGTCATCACCGCCGTGTAGTCCGGCGCCTGCAAGGTGAAGCGCCACCCGTCGAGTCCCTTGCGTTGCGCGCTCTCTCGCGCGCTCGCGATCGCCGTGGGCGGTAGCCCCGCGAGATCGCTCTCGTTGGTGAGTACCAGGTCGAAAGCGTTGGTCGAGTCGAGTACGTTCTCTGCGAATTTCGTGGTGATCTGCGTCAGCTCCACGTCGATCGCTTCCAGGCGCTTCTTCCCTTCCGGGTCCAGATCCGCGCCGTGCCGCCGAAATGTGTCGATCGTTTTGTCCAGAAAGCGGCGGCGTTCGCCGGTGAGTGCTGCCGCCTCCGGAGTCGCCGCGAAGGCCTTCAAATTCTTCCACACGCCAGGGTCGAGCGCGATCCCGCTATAGAACGCGCTGACCTGCGGTTGAGCGGCGTTAAACGCGGCGCGCAGCTCGGGATACGTCGCCACGCTCTCCAAATGCCGGACCACTCCCATCGCCCAATCGAGCGGCTCCGTAAGCGTGTCCAGGGTGCGCATCGTGTTGTCGAACGTGCGCTCGCCGTCAGGCCCCGCTAGCGCGGCGAGGCGCGCGCGGGCGCCCGCCAGAAGCTCGGTAGCGGCCGGTTGCACGTGTTCCGCGCGAATGCGCTCGAACGGAATTCGGGACTGCACGGTGAGCAGCGGATTCGTCTCGGAGGGCTGGTCGGAGGGCTGGTCCATCACCCTTCAGCGTATCAGGGTCCCCCCACCCGGTACCCGCGCGGAGTGACAAAAGCCACAAAACAGTTACTATGGAGAAGAGCAATGGGTTTCAATTCGAACGGGGTGCTGTTTCAGATTCCTGCCGAGCAGCGTTTGAATGTCTTCGCCCTGGTGATTTATATTCCCGATCCGCTGGGACGATTTTTGGACGATCTGCGGAAAGATCTGGTGCCGGGGTGCAATCCCCACGCGCATGTGAGCGTTCTGCCTCCGCGGCCCTTAACGGTCGATTGGCAGTTGGCAAGCGAGCAGGTCCGGCAGTACGCCTCCGGCCGTCCGCCCTTCGACGTCACCCTGGGGGCGGTGCGGATGTTCCCCGTCACCAACGTCGTCTACATCGAACTCGCCAAGGGCGCGGATGAGTTCTTCCAAATGCACGATGCCATGAACTCCGGCGCCTTGCAGTTCGCCGAGCCGTTCGTCTATCATCCGCACGTCACCCTGGCACAGGAGATCCCGCCCGGATCCGTTGCCGAAGTGTACGCCCGAGCGAAGAAGATGTGGGACCAGTACACCGGCCCCCGCACCTTTCGCGCCGAGCGCACCGCCTTCGTCCAAAACACCCTGAAGAACTGCTGGATCGATCTCGCCGAAGCCGAGTTCGGCGCGGTCACGGTGTAGCTTCAGTACGGTTTACGCACGCCGACTAAATCGCGAACGCTGTGCGCACACGGGGCTTGACTTGGCTCCAGTCGCGTTCGGTGAGGTGGCCGATAACCGTCAGCTCCGACTGATGCATGGTCAGGACATACATCCGGAAGTACGACTCGGCGCGCAAGCCCGCGGATTGCCAGTCCTGCAGGG
>JAOAPT010000217.1 GCA_025463045.1 Candidatus Solibacter sp. | reverse complement strand
CTGCGGGTGATCGATCAGCCGAAAGAATTTGCAAACGGGTAGGTCCCCCCCGTCAATGTCGCTGTGGGCGCTAAGCGCCGCCAATTGAGCACATGAACCCCGCGAAGGGCCGCCACCGGGCGGTCTTCATGAGCGTGCCGCCGAAGTGAGAGTTCAATTCCCGAACCGGAATCCATGTGGTGCGCGGCACCAATATGTAACGCGCGAGCTATAATAGACGAAGCGTGTGATTTCCAGACACGTGTCGTTTGTCCGGCGCGGGCTATATCGCTAGGAAGCAAAAATGGCGAGTGAAGCGGGTGGCAGGGCGGATAAGCTTGGCAACGAATTCGAGAGGCTCTGGGCAGTGCGCCATATTATCGAATTGTTGTCCGAGCGGGCAACCTCCGTACTCATTGAGCCACCGGGCGATGACGAACGAGGCACCGAGTTCTGGGTCGGCCGACCGGATGGAACTCGTGAGGCGCACCAGTGTAAACGAGAGAACGGAACCGTGGGCAATTGGTCGGCCGCAGATCTGGAGACGAAGAAGGTCATTTCCAATGCGGCATTCCAACTGCGGCGTGATCCTTCGCACTGCTATTTTTTTGTATCCGGCGATAAGGTTACGCATGTTTATGATCTGACTGAGCGTGCGAGGAGCTACGAGAATCCAGCAGTATTTCGGGCAGAGGCCCTCACCTCTTCGGGGCACCAACGGGATTTCCAGACCATCTGTCGCGTTCTCGCGCTGCACCCGGACGAGCCGGCGGATCTCCTGAACTTGTTCGACATCTTGCGCCGGCTGCACTTCCGCATTGCCGACAAGGAAGGGCTGCGCAACGACGTCGAGGAACTCGCCCACCGGTGGATCGACGGCGATCCTAGAATCGCGGTCGCCGCGCTCAAGGACTTGGCTGATAAGAGCATCGGCAGAACGCTCCGCGTCGACGACGTCATTTCTCACTTGGCTGCCCTCTCAATAAGACCTCGCGACTTGGCTACGGACCTGCGGCTGCGTCCCGCATTACACGAATTACGTGCTCGGTTTGCCCGATCGTACTGTCACCTGTTGATCGGTGGGGCCACATTGGGACGGCGCGAAACTTATGACATCCTAGAACTGTTAAATGCCCCTGATGGTCCACGGCTGATCATGGGACACGGCTCCGGAGGCGACGGCAAGAGCGGGGTGGGGTTCGAACTGAACGGCTTGCTGGCGGAAGCAGGTGTGGTGTGTTTGCCGCTCCGCCTCGATCGGGATAGACCGGCTGATTCGCCGCGTCAATACGGTCAATCGCTCGATTTGCCTGCCTCTCCCGCCGCCTGTCTGGCGGCAGCAGCCAATGGTCAATCTGGTGTGCTACTCCTAGACCAAGTGGACGCTTTGCGATGGACGGCTGCTCACTCGTCCCACGCATGGGATACCGTGGAACGCCTCGTGGCCGAGGCACTGAATTACCCGAACCTCCGCGTTGTCCTCATGTGCCGGTCATTCGATACTGAAGAAAATCCCCGGATTAAGGCATGGAAGGAGCGAACCAAAGCCATTCCTTTCAGGATCGGCCCACTGGACGACACAATTGTTGACCGCGTGGCCGCGACGGTCGATGTTTCTGCCGCGAGCATAGACGCCGCGCAGCGCCGAGTGCTTCGCTCGCCGCAAGGGCTATATCTCTTTTGGCGCGTGATGCAGGGGCCGGGCGTTCGGCCTCCGGCCTTCCGAACAATGACAGATCTAATGCGGAAGTTCTGGGAACTTGTAAGGGCTGAAAAGCTGCCGGACCTCTTGCCCGGCCAATACGATCTTGCGCTGGGCACCCTCGTCCGCTACATGGACGCTCACGGAACGCTCACGGCACCAATGAGTTGTGTGACACAGTGGCCAAAGGAGATTCAGGCGCTGCAATCGATGAATGTGTTGGTCAAAGACGCGCGGGGACGCCTACTGTTCGCCCATCAATCGTACTTAGACTATCTCACAGCCGAGCGGGTGCTGCATGAAGTCCAAAGCGGTAAGGGTAGCGTAATGGATTGGCTGAGGACACACGACCAGTCGCTATTCCGCCGGGGCCAGTTGCGACAATTGCTTGCATTGCTTCGGGACGACGACCCGTCTGTCTATGCGCATTCCCTTCGCTCAATCCTCGTCGGCGATAGCGTGAGATTTCACCTCCGCCACCTCGCACTCCAACTCCTCGGTCACGCAGACCCGCCGGAGAACAGCGAGGTCGCTCTCGTCCTCGATTTGGCAAAGGACAACGCTTGGCTTTATCACTTGTCGTCCCATGTGCTGGTGGACCGGCCAAGTTGGTTCGACGCTTTGAATGATCGCGGCGTCGTGCGCGCATGGCTCAATGGGATGGACGAAAAGAGGCGGAAATTCGCCTTCGGGATGCTGGAGCGTGTGCTTCCAAATCGTGGCAATATCGTGGAGCCGCTGCTACTGGAAGGGACTCGCGACAAGGCGTGGCGCGAGCGGTTCGAGGCAGTCGTATGGAGGACATCACCGGAGAAGCTCACTGGCCCGCTATTTGGGGTTTACGTGCGGTTGGTGAGGCGCGGATCACGTCTAATCCATTTTGTCGACTGGAAGCAACTGGCTGTTGCCCGACCCAAGAGGTTTGTGCGACTGCTGAAAGCGTGTTTGGAGCGTGATGAACGCAATAGGCGGAAGCGTCCAAGGGCTATGAAAAAGTGGCTGGATCGGAGCAGCCTTCTGGTTGGAGAAACTTTGCAGGCTGCTGCGAATGCCGCGGCGATTGCACCGGCCGAGATGTGGGACCGCCTTCTGCCGCTCCTGCGAAATGCCCTAAGCGAGACAAGGGCTCTCCAACGCCGTAGATACAAGGGAGATTTCCACCGTGATCATATCCGTCAACAGCACATTGGTCGCATTCTCCGTCTGACCAGAACCGTCCTTGTCGCCGCCGGCAGAGCTCTCGCCGCAACCGCGCGCGGTGCATTTTGGAGTCGGATTGACGCACTAAAAGACATGAAGGCGGCCAGTATCAGCCGCGTATTGATCAGGTCCATCACGGCGGGGTCCGATGATTATGCGGACGCCGCTATACGTTGGCTTCTGGCAAACCCGTCGCGCCTTCACTGTGGCGCGGGCGGGCGAGGAGCTACATATCGTCCGGCCCGGGCTCTACTCCTCCGGTACGCCGCCCTCTGCTCGGAGGGAACCTTTGCAGAATTGCAGGCCCGCATCCTGGCCTATTGGCCCAAGCGGGAACGGTGGACGTTCGAATGTCGACGCAGGAAATATGTTGGGGCGGATGTCGCATCT
>JAOAPT010000210.1 GCA_025463045.1 Candidatus Solibacter sp. | reverse complement strand
TCGTAAACGCGATCAGCGAATCGGCCGTCTCATCCGCCGTGTTCGCGATCATCCGGAATCGATTCGTCCCCGCCGCCGCGATCACCACATACTGCTTCCCATTCCTCGCCCGATACGTCATCGGCACTGCATCCCCAGTAGCGTCGATCCGCGCCATCCACAATTCCTTCCCGGTCCGCGAATCGAACGCGCGAAACTTCGAGTCCGTCGTCGCCGCGATGAACACCAGCCCGCCGGCCGTCGCGATCGACCCGCCCATGTTCGCCGCGCCCGCGTTCTTCAGCCCCGCCGCCTCCACCTGGTCGTAGCTCCCCAGCGGCACGCGCCACGCCACGTCGCCCGTGTTCGCATTCACCGCCGTCAATTCACCCCACGGAGGCTGCTGGCACGGGAACTGATCCTGATCCAGGAATCGCGTATACCCGCCCTCATTGCGATACGGCATCGGAGCGCCCGCCGGCGCTGCGACCATCTTCCCCGTGCCGCCCAATGAACTCGTATTCACGAAGATGTACCCGAGCCCCGGATCGAATGACACTCCGCCCCAATTCCCGCCGCCCATCGTTCCCGGAAAAATCAGCGTCGGCGACATCCCGAATGGCGTGTACGGACCCTCGTGCCGCACCTTCGCGAACCACTCCGCGCAAAACTTGTGCGCCTCTGGAGTGCGCGTCGTCAACTCGGCCGCCGTCATGCTCATTCGCGCCAGCGGCGGCGGCTTCAGCGGAAACGGCTGCGTCGGCCACGCTTCCTCGCCCGGCACATCGCTCTTCGGAACCTTGCGTTCCTCCACACCGAACACCGGCTGCCCCGTCATCCGATCCAGAATAAACAGCAGCCCCATCTTCGTGATCTGCGCCACCGCGGGAATCGTCTTCCCGTCGCGCTTCACATCCACGAGCGCCGGCGGCGCCGCCAGATCGTAATCCCAAATGTCGTGATGCACCAGTTGGTAATGCCACAGCAGCTTGCCCGTCGCCGCCTCTAGCGCCACCACCGAATTCGCGTACAGATTGGTCCCCTTACGATCCGCGCCGTAAAAACTATCGGCCGGATTCCCCACCGGCAGGAACACCATCCCGCGCTCCGCATCCACCGTCGCGAAGCCCCACTGGCTCGGCCCCGAGCGGTCAGCCCCACCGCGCGCGCCCCAACCGTCGGTCCCCTCCGGAATCAGATGGAAGCGCCACCGCAGCTTTCCGGTGCGCACGTCGAACGCCCGCGGATCGCCGCTCGGCCCCGCCGTCGGACCCTCCTGCGTCGCCGGCCCGACGATCACCAGGTCCTTGTAAATCGCCGGCGGCGACGTGATCGCATACATCGCCTTCGGAAATTTGTCGGTGATCCCCGTGCGCAAATCGACCACGCCGTTATCGCCGAAGCTCCGCACCGGTACGCCCGTCTTCGCATCCAGCGCGATCAACCGCCCGTCGCCCGTCCCCAGCAAAATCCGCGCCGCATCGCGCCCATCACCCGGCCAGTACGACACGCCGCGATTTTCCCGCCCCGGCGATTTCGCATCGTAGCGCCACAACTCGCGCCCCGTCTCCGGATCGAGCGCCATCACCTTCTGCGTGTGCGTCGACACGTACAGCACGTTGCCCACGAAAATCGGCGTGCTCTCGAACGATCGTCCGCGCTCGCCTGTGTGAAACGTCCACGCGCGCCCCAGCGTCGCCACATTCTTCG
This sequence comes from Candidatus Solibacter sp., assembly GCA_025463045.1. GTDB lineage: Bacteria > Acidobacteriota > Terriglobia > Bryobacterales > Bryobacteraceae > Solibacter. The sequence continues at coordinate 959 of JAOAPT010000210.1, read as the reverse complement.
TGTTGATCTGGTCGAGCGGAGAATAGCGCGCGCCGCCCGGATCGCGCCCGTACGCCGGCCAATCTCCGCTCTGCGCGAACACGCATCCGGTCATCCACAACAAAACGAAACCACGCATTTCGACCGCTCCTGTCGAATCACTATACCGCGCTCCCGCGCTTGCTCAACCTCCGCGAATGGGCTAGCCTTACTGAGTACTTTCGAACATTCAAGGAGCTCCTCCCGTCATGCTAAGAACACTAGGAATCGGCGCCCTCAGCCTCCTCGCCGCTGGGACTGCTCTCGTCGCTCAACCGTCCGGCTCTGCCTGGCTGAAAACGAATATCGACCCCGGCCGCGCCGGCGTCTTCGTCGACGGCAAGTATGTCGGACCCGCCGGCAATTTCGGAGTCGCTCGCAAATACGCCCTCCCTCCCGGTTCGCACCAGGTCAAGTTCGTCGACCCGCGTTACGAAGAGTTCAGCACCACCGTGGACCTCAAGGCCGGCCAGACCACCAAGGTCTCGCAGAAGCTCACCGAAAAACCAAAGCCCCAAGGCCCGTTCGGCGCACTACGCACCACCGTTCCCGAAAAGTACGCCGCCGTCTATATCAACGACCTTTACTACGGACACGCCGGCGAGTTCAACAATTCCACGCAGAAGCTGATGCTCCCCGTCGGCGAGTACGATCTGCGCATCGAGCCGCCCACCGGCGCGCCGAAATCGCAGAAGATCAAGATTGAAGCCGGCAAGACCTTCATCGCTAAGTAGGAACACTCGCACCGAAGTCATCGGAACCTCCGCCGGGCTCCGGCGCCTCCCCCCGACAAGGCAGCCTAATCCCAAGCAATTGTTTATCCGTGTCGGCGTTGATCGGCGTTAATCGCGGCTAAAGATTTTCTCTCCCCGTCCCTACTCGAAATTCCTCTTAAAATCCTCGAACGCCCTCTTCAACTCCGCCACTTCCTGCTCCAGCAC
>JAOAPT010000199.1 GCA_025463045.1 Candidatus Solibacter sp. | reverse complement strand
GAGTCCCAGCACGTGAATCGTGGCGCGTCCGATCGCTGTCAGATCATAAGTTGGGCTGATGACCCTCGAAAGAAAGTGTTGCTCCCAAATGTCCGTTCTGGGGTTGAAAAGCTCTATGATCTCGCCGGTAACCGAAGATCGACCCAGTCAGGTTGGGGCCTTTTTTCAGATTACAGTTCCAGCATGCCAACGCCAGATTCTCCATCTGACTCGAGCCACCGTGCTGCCTCGCAATGATGTGCTCGATGTGGAATGCGCGGCGGAATGCGGATTGAGGCAATCAACGATATTCGCAGCGATGGCCGGCACGCCGTCGCGCGGCCGCCGCCCGTTCACTCATGCGGGTCGTTGCAGAATCTGGCGGGCTTTTGACTGCGAGTATGCCAGCAGATCCCCGACGTTGATATACGCTTCCAACTCGGCAGCCTCGTATTCCGTCAGTTCGCCCTCGTTCGCTCGAATATTGAGCTCTTCGATTCTCGTAGCGTCGGCTTCCGGGAAGTCGAGGGCAAGGAGGCTTTCGGCAAGCGCTGGGCTAATTCCGTGTGCCGGCAAATCAAACACCCGGAGGAGAACCTCCGCATGGGGCTTTGAGCGGAATATGGGCTGGCTCATATTTCTCCTACCTTCAGTCTACGCCCGCGAACGCCTTCGTCAACTTCTCCCACGTCGTCGGCAGATCTTCCGGCAGCACCCGAGTCTCGCCCGTCACCGTCATGAAGTTCGTGTCGCCGGCCCATCTCGGCAGCACGTGCATGTGCACGTGGTCCGCGATCCCCGCGCCGGCGCTCTGTCCGAGATTCATTCCGATATTCAGCCCGTCGGGATGATACACCGCGCGCAGCAGTCCTTCCGCCTTGCGCGCCAGCCGCATCATTTCGACCAGTCCCTCGTCCGGCATCCCTTCGAGCAGTCCGATGTGCCCGTAGGGCACCACCATGACGTGGCCGTTGGTATAAGGAAAGCGATTCAGGATGACGAAATTGTGCTCCGCCCGGTGGACCACAAGATTCCCCCGGTCGTCGTCCGACTCTGCCGCGTGGCAAAACACACAACCACTCACGCGCTCTGCGTTTGTTATGTAGTTATATCGCCACGGCGTCCAGAGATAGTCCACGTTAGGGGTTCGGGACCTGCTCAGGCGCTGCGGGCACAACTGCCGGAGTTGCGGAGTTATTCACTACGTCCTTAAGTTCCTTACTTGGCTTAAAGTACGGAATCTTCTTCGCCGGGACTTCCACCCGGGCGCCCGTCTTGGGATTACGTCCAATGCGCGGCTGGCGCTGGCGTGTGCGGAAGCTGCCGAATCCGCGGATTTCGATCTTGTCGCCAGTACGAAGGGAGCGGACGATACTGTCGAAAATCGCCTCCACGATGACTTCGGATTCCTTCCGCGTCATCTCCACCACGCGGGAGACTTCTTCAATCAGGTCGGCCTTCGTCATCGCATTCTCCTGGTTAACGGACTGGTGAACAAACTGGGTAACGAACTGCTAAGCAATCTTGTCACGAAACCGCAGTATCTCCTGAAATTAAAAGATTTGCAAGCGAGTATTCAGGCAATTACTCCTGGTTGCGGTCCTTCAGGCTCATCACTTCTTCGATCGTGGTGGTCGCCGCCGCCGCCTGCCGCTGGTAGTCCTCGAGACGCGTTTTCTCCTCGTCCTCGGTGACCGCTTTCAGGCTCAGCCCGATCTTCTTCTCGGCCTCGCTCATTTTGATGATCTTGAAATCGTACTCGTCCCCGATGTGGATCGGTGGATCCTCAGCGCCCCTCCGCGCCGAATAACCCGGTATCTCTGAAAAATGGCAGAGCCCCTCCACCCCTTCGGCTAGCTCCACGAACGGTCCGAAGCTCGCGATCCGGCACACGCGGCCATGCACGGTGTCGCCCACCTGATGATTCTGGAAATAGCTTTCCCAGGCATCGGGCTGCAACTGCTTAATCCCCAACGAGAGCCGGTGCTGGGACGAATCGATATTCAGAATCACCGCCTGCACGATCATGCCCTTTTTCAACACTTCACTCGGATGCTTCACCCGTTTGGTCCACGAAAGATCGCTCACGTGTACCAGTCCGTCGATTCCTTCTTCGATCTCGATGAACGCGCCGAAGTCCGTCATGTTGCGGACCCGGCCCTCCACCACGCTTCCCACGCTATACCGCTGGTCGATCGTCGTCCACGGATTCGGCTCGAGCTGCTTCAGCCCCAACGAAATCCGCCGGTCCTTCGGATGAACCTCCAGCACGACTGCTTCCACCTGGTCGCCGGCCTTCACCACCTTCGAAGGATGCTTCATCCGCCGCGACCACGTCATTTCGCTGATGTGGATCAAGCCCTCGACGCCAGGTTCCAACTCCACGAACGCACCGTAATCCGTCACGTTGACCACCCGCCCGATCACCCGCCCGTTCACCGGGTAGCGCTCCATCACGGTATCCCACGGGTCCGGCTCGAGCTGCTTGATCCCCAGCGAGACGCGCTCTTTCGTCTTATCGAACTTCAGCACCTTGACCGTGACTTCCTGCCCCACCTGCAGCATCTCCGATGGGTGCGTAATCCGCCCATAGGACATGTCCGTCACGTGCAGCAGCCCGTCGATTCCGCCCAGGTCGATGAACGCGCCGTAGTCCGTCAGGTTCTTCACCGTGCCCGTCACCGCCGCGCCTTCGAACAGGTGATCCAGCGTGACCGTCTTCCGCGAGTTGATCTCTTCCTCGACCGCCATCTTGCGCGACACGACGACGTTTCCACGCCGCCGGTTCAGCTTGATGATCTTGACCGGAATGTCCTGCCCGACCAGCGCGTCGAGATTGTGCACCGGTCGCGGGTCGGCCTGCGATCCCGGCATAAACGCCTTGATCCCGACGTCCACCGCCAGGCCGCCCTTCACGCGTCCCAGCACCCGCCCGCTCAACACCAGTTGCTCGTTCGCCGCGTGCTCCAGGTTGTCCCAGATGCGCAGCCTCGCGGCCTTGGTGTGCGAGAGCAGCACGTAGCCTTCGACCTGTTCGCTGCGGTCGATCATCACATCGACCACATCGCCGATCTTCACGGTCAATTCACCGCTCGGCGATTGGAACTGTTCGATCGGTACGATGCCTTCGGACTTGTAGCCGAAATCGATAATGACGTCTTTTACGGTGATACCAAGGACGGTACCCTGAACCACTTCATCGGCGGACGGGGGCGCGAAGTGACTGTAATCTTCAAGCAGGTGTTCGTAGCTTTCGGGAAGCGTGGGGTCCACTTGCTCGTTGTTTTGGTCTACGGCCATTCAGCCTCCACCGGTCGCTGATCTACAGGGCCCGGAAAGCATGCGGTAGGTCGAAAAACTATCTGCGAGACCTTGCGACAAGACCAGCGAGCAAACCACTGTGAGATCAGTATGTTAGCAAATATACGCCGAGAGATTATAGCTTGTCAACGGCACTTGGCGGTCGGAAACGGAAGTTTTCACCCACTCCGCCGCCCTACTTCGGGAGACTGATCAGAAATTCAGTGAATTCGTTCTCTTTCGAGATCGCCCGCACCGCGCCCTTCAACTGTTCCACCACGATCTGGTAGCTCAGCGACAGTCCCAATCCCGTCCCTTTTCCCGTCGGTTTCGTCGTGAAAAAAGGATTGAAAATCTTGTGCAGCGCGCTCTCCGGAATCCCCGTGCCGTTGTCCCGTATCCGGATCTCCACGTGCTTCGCCGTCTGCATCGTCGAGGTCTGGAGCGTCGGGTGATACCACTCGCCTTCCTTCAACTTGCGCTGCTGCGCGGCGTAGCACCCGTTGTTCGCGATATTCAGAATCACCCTGCTCAAATCCTGCGGCACCACCTGGATCGGCGGAATCGTCGGATCGTAGTGCGATTCCAGCGTGATATTGAACGTCGGATCCTGCGCGCGCAGTCCGTGATAAGCCAGATTCACCGCCTCCTCGACCAGCGCATTCAGGTCCACCGTCTCCTTCTGCCCGCTCCCGCCGCGCGAGTGCGCCAGCATCCCGCGCACGATGCTGTCCGCACGTTTCCCATGATCGCGAATCCGATCCAGATTGCCCGCGAGGTCGGTCAGCAGATCGTCGAGATGCTCGCCTTCCTTCGCCGGCATCAGCGCGCGGACCGGCGCGATCAGCTCCTGCACCTCTTTCATCATGTCCACCGACAGCACCGCGAAGTTCGTCACGAAGTTCAGCGGATTCTTGATCTCGTGCGCCACTCCCGCCGTCAGCGCTCCGAGCGACGCCATCTTCTCCTGCACCACGAGTTGATCCTGCGTCTCCTTCAATCGCTGCAGCGCCCGCTCGAGCTCCGCTGTCTTCTGCCGCTCGCGATCGCGCAGCCGTTTCTTCTCGAGCGACGCGCCGATCCGCGCCCGCAACAGCACCGGGTCGATCGGCTTCGGCAGGTAGTCCTCCGCGCCCATCTCAATGCAGCGCACCACGCTCTGAATTTCGTCGAGCGCCGAAATCATGATCACCGGCAGATCCGTAAAGCGCTCGCTCTTGCGAATTCGCGCCAGAGCTTCGAACCCGTCCATGCGAGGCATCAGGATATCGAGCAGCAGCAGATCGAAATCGCCGTTCTCCAGTGCAGCGAGCGCCTCCGCCCCGTCCTGCGTCTCCGTGACGTGGTGGCCTTCCTTCTCCAATCGCCGCCGCAGAATATCGCGATTCGTCGGATTGTCTTCCGCGATCAGAATCCGCCCGCCGCCTTCCGCCGCGACCACCGGGGCCGCGAAGACGGGAGCCGGCGCCGCCTCTTCGCGGGAAACTCCGGCCAGCCGTTCGAACGCCACCACCACGCGATGAATGTCGTTCCGCGCGTCTTCGCTCGGCACCCGCTGGAACTCCACCTCGAGCGCCTGCGCCGCCTGCTTCAATGTCTGCGCCTGCCCGCGAAAGCGCGTTTCGAACGCCTCCATCGCAGCCGCATCCACAGATCCCGTCCCCTCGCCCAACGACGAGTTGATCAATTCCAGCAGCGCCCGGCCGCCCGCGCGAATCCTGCGCAGCTCTTCCTCGTACTGCGTGATGCCGATCTCGCCGGCATCCTCCACCAGCATGTCCGTATATCCCAGAACGTGATTGATCGGCGTACGCAGATCGTGCCGCAGCGTCTTCAGCGCGTCGCCTGAAATCGCATCGCTCATGGCAGCAGGCGCCGCATCTTCTCTAACAGCCGCGGCAACTCGATCGGTTTGGTGTCGTAATCGTCGCACCCCGCGTCGAGCGCCTGCTGCCGGTCGCCCGCCATCGCATGCGCCGTCAGCGCGATCACCGGAATCCCGCGCGTCTCCGGACTCGCCTTTAGCTGCCGCGTCGCTTCCCACCCGTCCAGCACCGGCAGACTCATGTCCATCAGCACGATGTCCGGCCGCGATGCCCGCGCCGCATCCACCCCCGCCTGCCCGTCCACCGCCACCGAGACTTCGAACCCCTGCCGCATCAGCCTCCGCGACAGCATGTCCCGATTCATCTCGTTATCTTCCACCAGCAATACTTTCGCCATCCGCTATTCCTTACCAATGATCATGCCTGCCACCTGGGCTCACCACGTCCGTGTCCTCGCCAACGCCCGACACTCATCCGAGCCGCGACCGTAAGGGAGCGGTGGTCACGACGTCCACCGCTCCGTCGCTCGCCAAAGCGCGAGAACCATCGCGGCTCGGATATTAGTTTCACCCCGCATACCGCATCGCCATCACCGTAATATCGTCCGACTGCGGTTCGCCCGCGGCGAACTCCTCCACCGAGCCCAACACCCGTCCGACCAGTTGATCCGCCGGCAGTCCGCCGCACTCCGCCAGCAGCGCCTCGAGCTTCGCCTCGCCGTAGAAGTCCTGCGCCCGATCCATCGCCTCCGTCACGCCATCCGTGTACACCAGCAGCCCCTCGCCCGGAGCAATCCGATGACTCGCCGTCTGGAACTCCGCCCCATCCATCAGCCCCACGATCATCCCGTTCTTATCCCCGGGCAACTCCCGCACCTTGCCGTCCGCCGAATATACGTAAGGTGGATTGTGCCCGCCGATCGCGTACCGCAACTCCCCCGTCCGCGTATTCAAAATCCCGTAGAACATCGTCACGAACATGTGCGACGGATTCTGCAGCGCGAGCGTCGCATTCACATACCGCAGGCACTCCCCCGGCTCGTTCTTCTGCAGCGCCGTCGCCCTCAACAGCGTCCGCGATACTGCCATGAACAGCGCCGCCGGCACACCCTTCCCGCTGACATCGCCCAGCACCAGCCCCAGATGATCTTCGTCGAGCAGGAAATAATCGAACAGGTCCCCGCCCACTTCCTTTGCCGGAATCATCGACGCGTGCAGCTCGAAATCCCGCCGCTCCGGAAACGGAGGAAACTTGCACGGCAAAATCGACTGCTGAATCCTCGCCGCCACCCCCAACTCCTGCCGGATCGCGAGCAAACTCTCCTGCGCCTTCAACGACTGCCGGGTCTCCGCCACATGATCCAGCGTCTTGCGAATCGTGATCTCCAGATCGTCGAAATCAATCGGCTTCATCAGGAAGTCGATCGCCCCGCGATTCATCGCCGTCCGGATATTCGGCATATCGCCATACGCCGACACCACCACCGCTCTCAGCACGCCCGCCCGCTCGCGCAGCTTCCCCAGCAGCGTCAGCCCGTCCATCACCGGCATGTTGATGTCGCTCAACACCAGGTCGATGGTCGGCTTCCCGTCCAGCGCCTGCAGTGCCTCCTCGCCGTTGTGGCTGAAGAAGAATTCGAACTCCCCTTCGCGAATCTGCCGCCGGAATCGTTGCCGCACCAGCAACTCCAGATCCGGCTCGTCGTCCACCACCAGGATCTGGCGGGGCGTATGCTCTATTCCACTCATAGATTCCTTGCCCAATCGGGATGTCTGAGCTTACCCAATCTTCCCCACCAAGGCAATCTCGCCCGCCGCGGTTCCCCCGCAGATCCCCCGCAGCCTCATTTACTCTTTCTGTTTTATCGGCGTTCATCGGCCTTCATCGGCGGCTAAAGATTTTCCTTCCCCCCGTTATCCCCCTAGTCCCCGCATTAGCCCCCTCCTTACCAAGGTAAGCATGGACTGTCCCTTCCCCGATTGCCATAGTCAGAATCTTAAGGAGGCAACTTCCATGGAGATTCGCAATTACACAGCCGGCGGCATCCTCAAGCTGCACCTCGCCGGACGCCTCGACGCCTCATCGTCCCCCCAGCTCGCTCAGCACCTCGACGACGCCGTCCGCCAAGCCCACCATCACGTCCGCCTGAATCTCTCCGATGTCGATTTCCTGAGCTCCGCCGGCGTCCAGACCCTCGTCCGCTATCGCCAGCACCTCGACACTCTCCACGGCACCTTCGAAATCTCCGCCGCCTCAGACCCGGTCCGCAAGGTCCTCACTCTCTCCGGCCTCGACGCCCTTCTCGCCGCCCCCGCGCCCGCCGCCTCCGAGCCCCGCCTCAGCACCTGCGACGTCGCCGGCACCCGCTTCGACATCTCCTCCTCCACCGTCGATCCCGCCCTCCACTGTCAGGTCGTCCACGCCGCCCGCGGCAGCGATCGCCGCCAGTTTTCCTGCTGGAAGAACAGCCTCGTCGTTGGCGTCGGAGCCCTCGCCGGCAGCACCGGCTGGGAGCACTTCGGACCCGTCTTCGCCGTCGGCGGCGCCGCCCTCTGCCTCCCCGCCGGAGCGCAGGAGACCCCCGATTACATGGTGTCCGCCGAAGCCTTCACGCCCGAGCTCACTCTCCGAACCGGGATGGTCTGCGAAGGCTCGCTACCCGTGCGCGCCAACTTCGGCAGCGAGCTATCCGTCGGCGAGCTCGCCAATGCCGCGCTCGAAATCCTCGGCAGCGATATGGGTGCGATGGCCGTGCTCGGCAATACCGCTTCCGGCGAACCCGTCATGGCCGCCGGGATCGCCATCCGCACTCACAGCAAACTCCTCGGCACCCTGATGCAGCCCCTGACGGGTGGACAGTGGCCCAGCGGCAGTTTCGGCGGGGCCATCTTCAGCGGCGGCCCCGTCGCGGCCTTCGACGGCGAAACCTCCGCCGCCGTCGCCGGCTTCTTCAAAGGGCGCTTCGAATCGCGCGTCCCCCAGCGCCTTCTCGCCGGAGCCCATGCCTCCGCCGCGCGCTTCGCCGAAGGCTGCCTCTTCGCCGGAGCCATCTCCAGCATCGTCGGCGAATCCGATCTATGATGCTGCATTTGCTATAATCCCCCACCAGAGACTCAGTTACGGAGGGGATGTCATTCGCCACTTTTGTGTTCTCGCAATTCTCGCGATCCTGATCTTGCAAGCCTTTGCCGGCGCTGTCGGCGATGGCGATATCGCAGTCGTGGTCCGCCCCGATTCCCCCGTCGACAATCTGTCGATCGGCGAGATCCGCAAGCTCCTCCTAGGCGAACGCCAGTTCTGGAATTCGAACCTGCGCGTCACCCTGCTCATCCGCGCTCCATCCTCCCGCGAGCGCGACGTCGTACTCAAAACCATCTATCAGATGTCGGAAGCACAATTCCGCCAGTACTGGATTTCCAAGGTCTTCCGCGCCGAGGCCAGTAGCGGGCCGAAGATCGTCTACTCCAACGAAATGGCCGCCGAACTCGTCGCCGCTATCCCCGGCTCGGTCGCCTTCGTCGATTCCACGCAGGTTCCCAGGGGCCTCAAGACCCTCAAAATCGATGGAAAACTGCCCGGAGACAAAGGTTACCCGCTGCACTAAAGGCGCGAACGAATGACCATCCGCCGCCGCCTCGCTCTCTCCTTCTTCGCCATCCTCTCTCTCCTCGGCGTCAACCTCATCATCTATTTCTGGAGCGACATCAAGCGCAAATCCACCTTCGAGGAAATGCGCTCCGCCATCTCCCGCCAGATTCTTATCTCCAGCGTCCAGCAGGATCTCAGCGACTTCCAGAAGCAAGTCACCCTCCTCAGCCAGATCACCGCCGACGCCGGCGCCGGAGGCGGAGCCTCTCCCGACGACGTCGCCCAGTTCAACTCGCGCCTCGACCTGATCGCCTCGCAGCTCCGCCAAGTCCGCTCCCAGACACCCGCCGCCGAAGCCGCCAAGGTCGACGCCTTCATCTCCGCCTTCACCGACCTCAGCGCCTCCTGGCGAGTCTTCTACCAGAACCTCGGACGCAACCAGTCGAAGGCGATCACCGAAGTCGTCATGCATGCCGAGCCGCTCGGCCAGCAGGTGACGCAGCAGCTCCTCCCCGAGCTGCAGCGCGACGAGCGCGACCTCGTCTCCAAAGCCAGCGCCCACTTCTACGACGCCGCGCGTTTCACCGGCCAGGTCACCGTCGCCATCTTCGTTTTGTCCGGCCTGCTCGCCGGTCTGCTCGCCTTCGTCGTCTCCCGCCACCTCACCCTCGGCGTCCGCGCCCTCAAAGCCGGCGCCGATTCCCTCGGCGAGGGCGACCTCGATTCCCACATCGAACTCCCCGGCCGCGACGAGCTCGCCGACCTCGCCCGCGCCTTCAACGACATGACCGGCCGCCTCCGCCTCGCCCGCCTGGACCTGACCCGCGCCAACGTCCAGCTCGAAGAACGCCACCACGAACTCCAGCTCCTCATGGAGGCCGCCGAAGCCGCCAACCAGGCGAAGAGCCAGTTCCTCGCCAACATGAGCCACGAGCTGCGCACCCCCATGAACGCCATCATCGGCTACAGCGAAATGCTCATGGACGAAGCGCAGGACATGGCTTCTCAGTCCGCCCTCCCCGAAGTCGAAGCGGTGTTCGTTCCCGAGCTTAAGAAAATCACCGCCGCCGGCCGCCACCTCCTTGCTCTCATCAACGACATTCTCGACCTCTCCAAGATCGAAGCCGGCAAGATGGATCTCTACCTCGAGACCTTCAACGTCCCCGAAATGGTCTGCGACGTCGCCTGCACCATCCAGCCCCTCGTCGATAAGAACGAGAACCGCCTCAAGATCGAAGTCGCCCCCGAAATCACCGGCATGCGCGCCGACCTCACCAAGGTCCGCCAGGTGCTCTTCAATCTCCTCAGCAATGCCAGCAAGTTCACCCAGAAAGGCACCATCGAACTCCGCGTCGCCCCCGAGCGCGACCAATCCCGCGATTGGATCGCCTTCCACGTGAAGGATTCCGGCATCGGTATGACGAAGGAGCAGGCTGCCCACATCTTCGAAGCCTTCACCCAGGCCGACGCCTCCACCACCCGCAAGTACGGCGGCACTGGACTCGGCCTCACCATCACCCGCAAATTCTGCGAGCTTATGGGCGGCCGCATCACCGTCGATAGCGAACCTGGTCGCGGCACCGTCTTCACCGTCCGCCTCCCGCTCGAAGTCGCCGCCGACCCGCAGCACGCGCCTGCCGGCGATCAGGCGCGCCCCATGCCCGAAAAGGCGCTCGCCGCCGCCACCATCCTCGTCATCGATGACGACCCCGTCATCCAGGACCTGATGAAGAGTTTCCTCGGCAAAGAGGGCTATCACGTCGTCGTCGCTCCCGGCGGTGAAGAGGGCCTCGCCGAAGCCCACCGCCACCGCCCCGACATCATCACCCTCGACGTCGCCATGCCCCGCATGGACGGCTGGACCGTCCTCGGCGCGCTTAAAGCCGATCCCACGCTCGCCGACATCCCCGTCATCATGCTGACCATGGTCGACAACAAGAGCATGGGCTATGCGCTCGGCGCCGCCGACTACATTCCCAAGCCACTCAACCGCGACCGCCTCGCCGCCGTTCTCGCCAAATACGCCAAACTCCGCGGTCGCCGCCCCGTCCTCATCGTCGACGACGACCCCGACACGCGCGCCATCCTGAAGTCCGCCCTCGAAAAGGACGGCTGGACCGTCGACCAGGCCGAAAACGGCCGCGTCGCCCTTTGTAGCGCTCGCACCGCCGTCCCCGGCCTCGTCCTCCTCGACCTCATGATGCCCGAGATGGACGGCTTTACGTTCCTTGAGGAATTCCGCCGCCTCCCCGATACCAAGTCGACCCCGGTGATTGTCCTTACCGCCAAAGACCTCACCCCCGACGAGCGTCGCCGCCTGGCAGGCTCCGTCGCACGCATCGTTCAAAAAGGCGCCAACACCGAGGACTTACTAACTCAAATTAGAGACTTAGTCGCCCAAAACATCACCGCGTGAGTTTTATCGGCGTTAATCGGCGTTCATCGGCGGCTAAAGGTTTTCTCTTTTATTCTTCGCCGCACTCCCCAGGTCAGTCTCGTCCGCACTTCCCCCAACTCTTCGAACCACCACTCGAACGTCAGCACCGCCCCTCCAAGCTCCATCTCGATTGCGAACCACTTACCCGGCCGCACTTCCCGTATCCGCCACTGTAGCGGCGCCTGCCCCGGCAGCACCGTCGTTCCGCGCGACCCCGCTTCAAACGGCCCCTCCAGCGAAAATCTCGCAGGCGGATCGTTCCAGTTCGCGATATCCGTCCGAAATCGCCAGGCGAACTCCGCGCTCACGTCCGCCGAATACTTCAACCGTAAAGCGCTCTTACTCATTGGATGCCCCGGTATTAGCATGCTCCGCGTTATCCTCGCCGCCGCGATGTCATTCGCCGTCGTCCAGGCCGTCGAGTCGAGAGTCATCGACAAGACCCCCACTCAACTCGTCGCAGGCAACAATCCCGGCGCCGTGAAACCCTCTGCCCGCTTTCCACAAATACAAACAGTGTGCGGGCGTCCTTAAGACAATCAGTTTCGGCATCGTCGCCTGATGCGGCGAATCGTCCATCTCCCTTGATCGCCCTATTGAGGAAAGCCTGAAACTCGACAAAATGAAGTCCGCCCATCCCGCGATGGCATTTCCGTGATCACCACCCCTACCGTCGGACCGAACGACATCTTTCACGATCCCACCGAGCAGGATGACCTCGACCTTCAGCGCGCCGGCGAAAAATGGCTACCCGATCTGATCTCCGGCCGCTACGACGAAGGCTTGGCCGCAGCCGTCAACGGCAGTGTAGGCCAACGGAAGAATCCGACCTTCGAATCCCTATTCACCGGATACCGCGGCCCGATCTCCGCGACCGAAGCGAAGGCGAGCTTCATCCCGCAGTTGCTGAACGCCGCTGCCTGCCATTTCGCAAATTTTGTCGCCCCGCGGTATCCTCCTTTGGCGGTCATGGCGCGCATTCAAGGCAAAGTGGACCTGCAAGTGACCGTCGTACCCACCACCGGCGACCTCCCAACCGCCTCCGTGATCTCCGGCCACCCGCTCCTTCGCACTCACCGCTGTCGAAGCCTCCAAACAGTGGCGCTTCGACCCGGCATCACTCAACTCCGACTCGATCCGCGTGACGATCGACTACGCCCTTCGCTGCGATCGGTAGCGCATCTGTTCGCCTTCGCACGAGCATTCCCTTTCTTCGGCTAGTCGCGTGCTCAGCTGAGGTGATGGCGCATTCCCCACGCTGGCTCCTTGCCTTCGTCCTCGCTTCCACCGCGATTTTCGCGCAGCAACCCCCAGAATTGCAGTCCCAACCAGGCGAGTCGTCTTCCGCTCCCGCGATAGCTGACGAGACGCCCATCTCACCGCTGCAATTCGCGAAGAACATCGTCTACGACCAGAAGCCGATCTGGACTTTCCCCGCGAAGGTCGCAACCGGTAAGCATTGGAAGCCCGTCCTGGTCGTTGCCCTTGGCACCGCCGGCCTGGTCGCTCTCGATCCCTACACCGAGCCGTACTTTCACAACGAGAAACGCTTCGGCTCCTACAAAACCGGTCCCCTCCGCGGCCGGAACACCACCCTGGCCGTCACCTTGCCTCCACTCGCGTTCTATCTCACCGGTCTCGCCACCCACAGCACGCATGCCCGAAACACCGGATTACTCGCCGCCGAAGCCCTGGTCGATTCGCAGGTCGTCGGCTTCGTCTTAAAACACGCCGTGGGACGCCTGACGCCCAGCGATATTCCGCCCGGCGGTAACTTCCGCGACACCTGGTTCAAGTACAAGGGCGGCTTTACCAACGGTGGCAGCTTCCCCTCCGGCCACACCGCCTCCGCCTTCGCCGTAGCAACCGTAATCGCGGAGCGATACCGCGAACATCGCTGGCTGCCCTTCGTCGCATACGGGACTGCCGCCTTCCTCTCCCTGTCCCGTCTCCCCACCCAGGCGCACTTTCCCTCCGATCTCTTCATTGGCGGAGCCATCGGCTACAGCATCAGCCACTTCATCGTAATGCGAAGGTGAATTTTCTTCGTTCGCGTCGAACCACGCCGTCTACCGGGAATTTTCAGGTTCGTCTCTTACCATGGGATTTCACCAGGCAAATGCGAACCTCCCAAGCACGACCAATACACGCCCCCAGGTTTCTGTCCGCGGCCCTTTTGATCTTTTTCTCCGCGGTAGTTCCGGCATTTTCCCAGGCGGGCACCGGATCCATCCACGGCCAGGTCACCGATCCCTCCGGCCGCAGCATCCCCGATGCCGCCGTGAGCTTCACCCCCGATCACGGCTCGTCCCGCAGCGTAAAGACCGACGTCCAGGGCCAATATCAGTTGCGCAATCTCAATCCCGGCCCCTACACCATACGTGTCACCGCCAAGGGCTTCGCGCCCGCCGAACGCGACGCATACGACGTGACAGCCGGAGCTGCGCAAGTCCTCGATTTCCCGCTCTACCTGGCATCCGCCACTGAAAAGGTCACCGTGCAGGACAGCCTGCAGCTCGAGGTCGATCCTTCGAATAATGCCAGCGCGCTCGTCATCCGCGGCAAGGAGCTCGACGCCCTCTCCGACGATCGGGACGATCTCGCCGCCGATCTCGCCGCCCTCGCCGGTCCCGCCGCCGGACCCAACGGCGGCCAGATCTACATCGACGGTTTTACCGGCGGACGACTGCCGCCCAAGTCTTCGATTCGCGAAGTGCGCATCAATCAGAATCCCTTCTCCGCACAGTACGACCGCATCGGCATGGGCCGCGTCGAGATCTTTACCAAGCCCGGCAGCGAAGACTATCACGGCGAAGTCCAGTTTCACTACGGCAACGACATTTTCAATTCGCGCAATCCCTTCACTCCCGAAAAGCCGCCGTACGAGCGCCGTCAATGGGAAGGCGAATTCGGCGGGCCTCTCGGCAGGAAGACCTCCTTCTTCGCCGATTTCGAACTCCGTCACGTAACCGAAAATGCCTTCGTCAACGCCCGCACGCTCGATGACAACCTGCAAGTGATCTCGATTGCCCAAGGCATCGTCACCCCCCGCCGCAGCACCGAGGAAAACGTCAAGCTCGATCACCAGCTTTCGAAGAATCACACCCTCACGCTCCGCTACACCTTCGCCCGCGATTCCACCGACAACCAGGGCGCCGGCGGCTTCTCGCTCCCCAGCCGCATCTACAACAATCGCGACTCCGAAGACACCGCCCAGTTCGTCGAGACCGGAGTCTACGGCGCCCACACCGTCAACGAAACCCGCGCCCGCTACTCGCGCCAGCACAGCCGGCAAAACGGCAATGCCGGCCTGCCGACCACCGTCGTGCTCGACGCCTTCACCGGCGGCGGACCGCCCCTCACCCTCTCCTTTACCAATCAGGACCGCCTCGAAATCCAGAACACCACCACCGTCACGCACGGCCCGCACCTCCTGCGCTGGGGCGGCCGCCTGCGCGGCATCTATCTTAAAGATCAGGACACTCAGAACTACACCGGCACCTTCACGTTTTCCTCGCTGGACAGCTACCGCCTGACGCTCCTCGGGCAGCGCGCGGGCCTCAGCCCACAACAGATTCGCGCCACCGGCGGCGGCCCAAGCCAGTTCTCCCTCGCCGCCGGCGATCCGCTGGCCAGCCTCAATCAATTCGACCTCGGCTTCTTCTTCCTCGATGACTGGCGCGCTCGCCCCAATCTCACCCTCAGTCTCGGCTTACGCTATGAATCGCAGACGCACCTCGGCGATCACCGCGACGTCGCCCCGCGCGTCGGCATCGCCTGGGGACTCGGCCCCGCGGGTAAAGCCCCCAAGACGGTAATCCGTGGCGGAGCCGGACTCTTCTACGACCGCGTCGGCGAAAGCCTCTCGCTCGACGCCCTCCGCCGCGACGGCATCCATCAGCAGCAGTTCGTGAGCGATTCGCCGGACTTCTACCCGGCCATCCCCTCGATCGCGCAACTCCTCGGCAATCGTTCCCCGCAGGCGATCCGCGAACTGGATGCCCGCATGCGCGCTCCCCGCCTTGCGCAAATCGGCGTCGGCATCGAGCGGCAGTTGCCGAAGAACATCGTGGCGTCGGTGAACTATCTGCACACCCGGGGCTGGCACAATCTTCGCTCGCGCAATATCACCGCACCCCTTACCGCCGCGCAGCCCGCCGGCACCGCCATTTATCTCTACGAAGCGAGCGGCGTCTTTCAGCAGAACCAGCTGATCGCCAGCGTCAATGCCCGCGTCAGCCCCAAGCTGAGCTTCACCGGATCCTACACGCTCAACAAAGCCAACAGCGATACCGATGGTGCCGGCACGTTCGCCGCCGATCCCTACAACCTCCGGTCGGAGTACGGTCGCGCCGGCTTCGATATCCGGCACCGCGTGCAACTCAACGGTGTCTATTCGGCGCCGTGGGGCATCCGCCTCAGCCCGTTCCTGATCGCCGCGTCGGGCCGTCCCTTCAACATCACCGTGGGACGCGATCTCAACCGTGACACCATCTTCGCCGACCGTCCGGCATTCGCGACCGATCTCAACCGCGCCAGTGTTATCCGCACCCCCTTCGGTGCGTTTGACCTCGCCCCCCTCCCCGGCCAACCGCTCATCCCGCGGAACTACGGCAACGGCCCGGGCCAGGTGTCGGTGAATCTCCGCGCCGCCAAAATCTTCAAATTCGGTGAAGGCGGCAAAGGCAAGCGCGACCCTATGGAACTCACCATCTCCGGCCAGGCGCGCAATCTGTTGAATCACCCGAACCTCGCCTCGCCGGTAGGCAACCTCAGTTCGTCGGTCTTCGGACAATCGCTCGCCCTGGTCGGCGGCGGAGGCGGCAACAGTGCCAGCGGCAATCGCCGCATCGAGCTGCAAATCAAGCTGGCTTTCTAACGGAGCGCTCAACGTCTCGAGCAGACCAACGTGAAACTGGCGGCAAGGGCACGGTGGATGGCGACCGCAAGAGGTATTGGAAGATGCGCCCCTTTTACGCGCTCGGAGTAGCAGATGTGGACCGTCCAGAATCCCGCCCGCTTCAACGTGAGCCCCTGCGCATCGACGTCCTTCGAGCCGTGGTAACCGCGAAATAAATCCTACTCCCCCAGGAACACGCGATCGAGCTCCCTCGTCACCTCGTCGGGCATCGGCGCGAGCGTCCCCAGACCTTGGCAATTGATAATTGCCTCCGCCGTCGATTCGAGAACTTCCAGCCGGTCGAACGCCTCCAGCATGTCCGCGCCCGCGACCAGCACGCCATCGTTCTCCAGCAGCGCAGCCGGACGTTTCGGCGTGATCTCGGCAGCGACAGCGGTAGCGTCTTCGAACTGCAGCCCATAGGGGAAGCGCGACACCTGCCGGATCACGATGTAGCTCTCCGGGATCGTGCGGCTATCGAGCCGTGCGCCGGTGACGCTGAACGCGGTCGCATTAACCGGATACGCATTAATGATCGAACCGATCTCGGGATGCAAACGATAAATCGCGTCGTGGATGCGTGCGGCGCGGCTCGGCGTCGCACCCTCCTCGCTCTCGCCATTGCGCACCAGCACGAGATCGTGAACGTCGATCGTGCCGCGGTCCTGCTGGTAAGGCGTGATCAGAAAACTCGCGGCGTCCACGCGCGCGGAGAAGCTTCCCTGTGTGCTGATGAAGAGCCGTTGCCTGTACGCGCGGCGGACGAACTCGGCGAGCCGCGATCGGAGTTCCTTCTCGTGTGTGCCAGGAGTCGCATGTGCGAAGTGGGTCCACTCGGGCGCGGCTTCGCGCGCTAAGGCGATCTCGATATCGGTGAGGTATCGCACGTCGCCCAGCATGCGCGCCTTGATGATCGTCTTGCCGGTGAACTCGAGAGTTTCGAAGCGTCGAAATGCCTGGCCGAGATCCGCGCCGCCCGTGACCGCGCCATGATTTTCGAGCAGCACGCAATCGTAGCCCTCGCCGAAGATCGCGGCAACATTGCGCCCGAGCGCCGCGCTGCCTGGCAATTCATAGGGCGCAAATCCCGCCTCGCCGCACACGTGGCGCGCCTGGTGAAACAGTCTCGTATCCGGCACCTGGTGCACCAGCGAGAACGCGACCAGCGCCACCGGATGCGCGTGCACGATGCCGCGGATATCGGGCCGCGTGCGATAGATCTCCTGATGGAAGGGAAGTTCGGA
>JAOAPT010000168.1 GCA_025463045.1 Candidatus Solibacter sp. | reverse complement strand
CGCACCCCCGATCGCACCCGCGCAGCCGATGAACATCAGGCCGCCCGCGCCGCCGAAACCGAACGCGCCGGAGCCCGCCGGTTCGCGCGTCGAGCCGGTGCGCCGCGTCAACCCCCTCCGCCTGCGTTCCGGTTCTATATTAGGATTGGATATCAGCCGTCCGGAGCCCGAATCCTCCGGCGACGACGACTAACCTATGCCCGATAACAGCTTTGATATCGTTTCCAAGATCGAAATGCCGGAAGTGGCCAACGCCATTCAGCAGGCGACGAAGGAAGTCCAGCAGCGCTTTGACCTGAAGGACTCGCACTCCAACATCGAACTCAAGGAAAAGGACAACAAGATCGTCTTGCAGTCCGCCGATGAGTACAAGCTCAAGGCGGTCATCGACATTCTGCAATCCAAGTTGATCAAGCGCCAGGTGCCGCTCAAGGGACTGGTGTACGGTGAGATCATCCCCGCGGCCGGTTCCAGCGTGAAGCAGGAGATTTCGCTGCAGCAGGGAATCGCGACCGAGAAGGCGCGCGAGATCGTGAAGAAGATCAAGGACAGCAAGTTGAAGGTCCAGGTCACGATCCAGGGCGATTATCTGCGCGTCGCCGGTAAGGATCGCGACACCCTGCAGTCCGCCATCGCTCTCCTCAAGGGCAGCGATTTCGGCATCGACATGCAGTTCACCAACTTCCGCACGAACTAGTCGAACTGGCGAATCATGCCGCGCCGCATCGAGTCGCACACGCTCGCCGGGCCTGCCGGTGGGCTCGAAGCCCTGCTCGAAGAACCCGACCACCGCGAGCCGCGCATGTGCGCCGTGGTGTGCCACCCGCACCCGCTCTTCGGCGGCACGATGCACAACAAGGTCGTGTACCGTCTGGCGCGCGGATTGCGCCGCGCGGGCATCGTCGTCCTGCGCTTCAATTTCCGCGGCGTCGGCACCAGCGAAGGCGAGCACGCGCACCTCGAAGGCGAAATTGAAGACGCCCGCGCCGCGCTCGATTGGCTCCGCGCGCGCTATCCCGATCTGCCCTACGCGCTCGCCGGCTTCAGTTTCGGCTCGCGCGTGATCACCAGGCTCGGCTGCGAACTCGGCGACGCGGCGTTCCTGATGGCGGCCGGATTTCCGACCCGCTGGGGTCCGCCCGAGTACCTCGAGAACTGCACAGCCCCCAAGATTTTCATCCAGAGCAGCACCGATCAATACGGCCCCCGCGCGGAGCTCGAGCCGATGTACGAACGCTTCGCACCGCCCAAGGAACTCCACTGGATCGAGTCCGCCGACCACTTTTTCGTTGGCGCACTGGAGGCGCTGGAGGAAGAGGTCTTCCGCGCCGCCGAGTCCTTTTAGCCGAAACGCACCGCGCGCCCGAGTACCATGAAACATGCGCCTTTCCGCGGCGATTCTCTTCATCACATCTGCCTTCGCCCAATCGGGCCTCGACCCCGCGAAGTTGGAGTCCTGGCGCGCCGCACTCGCCGCGCATGGGACTACCAGCCTCGTCGTCGTTCGCCGCGGTGAGATCGCCTTCGAATGGTACGCGCCCGGCTGGAATGCCGATCGCCAGCACGGCACCGCCTCGATGGCCAAAGCGCTCGTCGGCGGCATGTCGCTCGCCCTCGCGATGGACGACGGGCGCATCTCGCCCAACGACCTCGCGTCCAAGTTCATCCCGTCCTGGCGGGCCGATCCGCTGAAATCGAAGATCACCATCCGTCAACTCGCGACCCACACCTCGGGCATCTCCGACGCCGAGCAGGATGGCATCGCGCACGATCGTCTTCCCGGCTGGAAGGGCGATTTCTGGAAGCGCACACCCGACCCGTTCTCGATCGCGATTCATCAGGCGCCCGTGCTGTTCGAGCCCGGCATGCAGAACGCCTACAGCAACCCGGGAATGGCGGCGCTCTCGTACGCGATCACCGCGTCGCTAAAAGGCAGCGACGTGCGCACGCTGCTGAAGGAGCGCGTACTCGATCCCCTCGGCATTCCCGAGCGTGACTGGTCGATCGGCTACGGCCGCGCTTACGAGGTCGACGGATTGCAGCTCTACGCGAACTGGGGCGGCGCGAGTTTCACGCCGCGAGCCGCCGCGCGCGTCGCACAGTTGATGATGCTTCAGGGCCGGTGGCGCGGGCGCGAACTGATCCGGCGCGACGTGGTGAAGAAAATCCTGACCGACCAGGGGATGCCGCGGCCCGCACGCAGCGCCACCGATCCCGCGCCCGCGTCCGGCCTCGCGTGGTACACGAACGCGGACGGCATCTGGCCTGCCGCGCCGCGCGACGCCTTCGCCGGCGCGGGAGCATCGCACCAGGTGGTCTTCGGCTCGCCCAGCCTCGACCTGATCGTCGTGCGCAATGGCGATTCGCTGGGCGGCGCTGCATCCGGATTCTGGGGACCGGTCTACGACCTGGTCATCAAGCCGCTGATGGACGCCGTCGCGGTGAGCGCTCCGTATCCGACGAGCCGCGCGATCCGTGCCGCGAGCTTCGGCAAGGAGATCCGCCGCATCGCCATCGATAGCGACAACTGGCCGCTCACGTGGGGCGCCGACGATGCGCAGTACACCTCCTACGGCGATGGCTACGGCTTTCGAGCCGCGTGTCGAGAAGAAGCTCGGGATGGGCTTCGCACGCATCACGGGCGCGGCCTCCGATTTCCGCGGCGTCAACCTGCGCTCCGATGCCGAGCGCACCGGAGGCGGCGCCGCGAGCCCGAAGGCCAGCGGGATTCTCATGGTCGATAGCGTGCTCTACCTGTGGGTGCGCAACGTCGGCAACGCGCAACTCCTCTCGTCGCGCGATCGTGGAAAGACGTGGGAGTGGGGCTTCAAACTTACGGACGGCTTCGGATCTCCCGCCTTCCTGAACTTCGGGCGCGATTATGCGGGCGCGCGCGACGGCTACGTCTACACGTACTCGCAGGACGGTCCGTCGGCCTACGAAAGTGACAACGCCGTCGCACTGGCGCGTGTCCCGAAGGCGCAAATTCGCGAGCGCGCGGCGTGGGAATTTTTCGAGCGCCTCGACGCCGCCGGCCGTCCGGTGTGGACCTCGGAGATCGCGCACCGCGGAGCCGTCTTCTCCTACCCCGCGAATTGCGGACGCATCGACGCCGTCTACGATCCCGGGATCAAGCGCTATCTGCTCGCCCTCGCCTACGATCACGACGGCGGATGGGGGCTCTTCGATGCGCCCGAGCCGTGGGGTCCGTGGACCACGATTCTGCATCGCCAGTGGGACGTGCCGGGCACGCACGGCTATCGCCTCCCGGCGAAGTGGATCGCAAAAGATGGCTTGACGCTGACGCTCGTGTTCTCCGGCGTCAAACCGAACGACGCGTTTTGCACCAGAACACTCACGTTCACGCGGTGACTCCGCCGCCTCTTTTACAACACCCGTGTCAGTATGTCATCCTGAGCAATTCCTATGGACATCATCACTGGCAACGTGGGCTGGATCGAAGTCATCTGTGGACCCATGTTTTCGGGCAAAAGCGAGGAGTTGATCCGGCGCCTGCGACGCGCCATGATCGCCCGCAAGCGCGTCGAAGTCTTCAAACCCACGATCGACAACCGCTATTCGGACGACGAAATCGTCTCTCACGGCGATCTCCGCATGCAGTCGCAGGTGGTCAGGGACGCGGAGGAGATCACGCACCGCCTTGATTGGCGAAGCGAAGTCGTCGGCATCGACGAGGCCAATTTCATGGGACCGCAGCTCGTCGATGTCGCGCAGCGGCTCGCCGATAGCGGCAAGCAGGTGATCATCAGCGGACTCGATACCGATTATCTCGGCCGTCCCTTCGCGCCGATTCCGGACCTCCTGGCGCACGCCGAATCGATCACCAAGACGCTCGCAATCTGCGTGCGCTGCGGCAATCCCGCCAAGCACACACAGCGCCTGCGCGGGTCGGATGATTTGATTGTGGTGGGAGCTTCGGATATGTACGAGGCGCGCTGCAGAAGGTGTTTCGAGCCCGGCATACCGAAGCAGACCGAGCTCGATTTCGTGAAGGCCAAACGTCAGGACAAATCGACTACCAGTTGAAGCGCACGCCCAACTGCAGCAGGCGCTGATCGCGCGACGCGTTTGGCGCCAGCGTTGCCGGGGTCGTGATGTTACCCGCCGCATCCACCGTCGCGGTCGAGTTCAAGCCGGTGACGTTGAGCCGGTTGCCCAGGTTCGTCGTCTCCACCAGAAACTCGGCGCTCTTGCGCTCCGTGATCGGGAACAGGCGCGAATAGCGAGCGTTGATCTCCGCCACCCAGCCCGCCCGAATCGTGTTGCGTCCGACGAATAGCGGACGCTGGAACGCCGCGCCTTCCGTCGAATCGCCGTTCAGCACGCGATTGCTGCCCATGTTGAACAGATCGCCGCTCGACGCCACGACCGCCACCGACAACCGGTTGTGGTTGGCCAGATAGTTGAGCGCCTTGTTGTCGCTGTGGGCTTCCGGCATCAGCACCGCCGTCATGTTGAACACGTGCCGCTTGTCGGTCAGCGAATTGCCGCGGTCGCGCCGGCGATTGGTCGGATCGCTCAGCAGGTTGGCGCCGGAATCGATGTTGTTCTGCTCCGGAGCGTCGTCGATCGCGTGCGACCAGGTGTACGTCCCGTACGTTTCGAGGCCCTTCGAGAGCTGCTTGCGCACCGTCACATTCAGGCCGTTGTAGCTGGAGTGCCCCGACGATTCCGCCGCCGTGATGTTGCCGAAGCCAGCGTAGTAGCGCGCCGTTGTGCTGAAGATCGGACGCCCATCAGCCAGGAACTGCCCGCCCGGCACCACGTTGATGTTGCGGTAGACCGGCAGGCGATTGCCCGCCGTGTAGAGGTACGACGCGGTGATCGCCGTCGTCGGTGTGATCTCGCGCGTGATCGAGAAGTTGGCGTTGATCGAATACAGGTTCGCGAAATCCGGGCTGATCGTCGTAATGTCGGTGCTTCCCGTTACGCCCGCGGGAACCGCGGTGAAGATGCCCGGGAAATTCGGTGCGAAGCTCGTCGCCGGCGTCGCCGACAGCGTGAAGAACGCCGGATTGCCGTTCAACGAAATCGCGCGGCGGTACTGGTCGGTCTGCGGCGCGTCGTAGAAGATTCCCGAACTCGCGCGGATCACCGTCTTCTGATCCTTACCTAGTCCCCATGCCACGCCCAGGCGCGGTCCGAAATTATTCTTGTCGGTCTTGAAGTTCTGCGAGTAGACGAACGGCGACGTCTTGTCGGCGTCCGGCATTTTGTACAGGTCGTAGCGCAGGCCGTAGGTCACGGTCAGGTTGCGCAGCGGCTTCCATGAATCCTGCGCGAAGAAGCTGGTGAACAGCGAATTGTAGTCGAGCGAAGGGTTGCCGACGATCTGGCTGAAGCTCGAATACCCCTTCGGCGCGCTGCCGTTCACCGCGTTCAGGTAAGCCGCGATGCTCGCGAAGTTGTATTGCGCGAACGTCGCCTGCACCTGCGTATCGCGGATCCCGCGCGTGCTGAAGCCGAACTTCAGCGAGTGCGAGCCCTTGATGTAGCTGAAATTGTCGGCGATCTCCGGCGTCGTCTCCTGATACAGGAAGCCGGCACCGTTCGGTCCGCCGAAATTCGCGATCCCCGACACCGAGATCACCGGGCCCGTACCCGACGCCGAAAAACGATCCTGCGTCTGGCCGCGATATGCCACCTGCCCGCGCAGTTCGTTCACCATGTGGTCGTTGATCGTCGAGATCAGTTGCACCGCACCGACGTGCGAGCGGTCGACGAAATTGTACGACTGCGACACCAGATTCAGTCCACCGATCGCGCCGTTGTTGTACGGCGAATCGTTGGCGTGATGCATGTAGCGCACCGAGAGGCGATTCTTTTCGTTGATCTGCCAATCGGCCTTGCCCATGTAGAAGTACACGCTCTGGCGGAATGGGATCGGGTCGGCGTAGCTGGCCGGCAATCCGAGCGCTGCGATGTTCGCCGCGCTCACCGTCACCACGCCCGGCAGATCGCGCTTC
>JAOAPT010000157.1 GCA_025463045.1 Candidatus Solibacter sp. | reverse complement strand
TGTACGAATATCCGGTGGCGACGGCGTTATACGCGTCGTAGATCAGCTCGGTACAATCCGGCGCCGCCCGCAGTACGACGGCGCGTGTTGCCAGCGCGAGTTCGGTGATCTCCGGCCCGAAGGGTTTTAGGAATTCGAGATACTCCGTCCTCGGCGCCGGCACGTTCACTGTTTGCCGACCTTCTTCTCTTCCGCCTTCTTCTCATCCGCCTTCTTCTCATCGGGTAGATCGAACGAGATCGACGACTCGCCCTGGAACTTGCGATACTCGCGGAAGTCCGCCTGGTTCTCGGTCCGATAGCTGCCGCGCTTCATCGAAGAATCCGCATGCACCGGCACGAGAAATTCCTTGCCGCCCACTTTGCGGAAATCGTATTCGATCAGCAACGAACTCTCCTTAACGATGAAGCCCAGAGGAATTTCGGCGACCGCCGTCAGCCGCAGAACACGATGCGTCTCCTCGTCGATCGACACTTCGCCCCGGTACGCCGCCACGATCGCATCCGGTCCGGTAGGCGTTGGACCGGCTTGAATCAGGAACGTCGAATTCTCTTTCGCGATCCGGTAGTGATACACCGCCGCGTGCCGCCCGTGGATGCGGGTCCAGCCCTTCCACTCGAACTCCGCCTTCGATGCAGGCACGAAAAGCGCGATCAGGCGATTGCCGAATTCACCGGTGGTGAGAGCACCGCCCGCGTTCAGATAATCGATGTCGGTGGGCTTGCCGTTGATCGAGATGAGCTTGTAATTTTCCTTGTGCTCGAGATAGGACAGCCGCACATTCAACGTGTCGATGCCGCGCCAGCGTCCGTCGCCGCGCGGATCTTCTCTCCGATGGATCACCTCGGTACAAAGAAAATCGGGCAGCGACATCGAGTACATCAGCGATTCCCGGCGCGCCTGCTCCAGCAGCTTCGATTGTTCTTCGTCGAGCTTCTGGTCGGCGGCGGGCAGCCTTCCGGCAGCCAGCATCAGCAGCATGATAGTGGCGCGTCGCATTACTCTTGCTCCTGCAATCCGAGCCGCGACCGTGAGGGAGCGGCGGTCGCCTCGTGCCCACCGCTGCGTTCAAGAACGCACTTTGGAGTGACCACCGCTACGTAACCGTCGCGGCTCGGATTGGGGCGCGGTCGCGGCGCGGATGACGTTCGTACCTGCGCGCGGATGGCATGTCGCGCTGCATTCATAACTTATTTGCCGGGCGCCGCGGCCGCGATCTCCGGACTCACGCCGCTGAACTTTTCGAAATTCTTGTTGAAGCGCGATGCCAGGTCGAGCGCCGCGCGATCGTACGCTGCCTTATCGTTCCACATCCCGCGCGCATCGAGAAACGTTGCGGGCACATCGGGACAACTCTTCGGTACCGCGACTCCGAAAATGGAATGACGCTCCGTCGGGACATCGTTCAACTGCCCGCTCAGCGCGGCCTTCAGCATGGCGCGCGTGTAGCGCAACTTCATCCGCTCGCCGACGCCGTACGGTCCGCCGACCCAACCCGTGTTCACCAGCCAGACCTGGGCGCCGCGCCGCCGCAATTTCTCGCCGAGCAGTTGCGCGTATGCGGCCGCCGGACGCGGCAGAAATGGCGCACCGAAACATGCGCTGAACGTTGCCTGCGGCTCTTTTCCGAGACCGCGCTCCGTGCCCGCGACCTTCGCCGTGTAGCCGCTGAGGAAGTGATACATCGCCTGCTCCGGCGTCAGCTTGGAGATCGGCGGCAGCACGCCGAACGCGTCGGCAGTGAGAAAGATCACGTGATTCGGATTGCCGCCCACGCTGGGGATCACCGCGCCATCGATGAACTTCAGCGGGTAGGCGGCGCGCGTGTTCTCCGTCACTTCGTCGGAGTCGAAGTCCAGCAGACGGGTCTCGGAATCCATCGCCACATTTTCGAGCACCGTGCCGAAGCGGATCGCGTTCCAGATCTGCGGCTCGTTTTCCTGCGAAAGATGGATGCACTTGGCATAGCAGCCGCCTTCGAAATTGAAGACGCCGTTGTCGCTCCAGCCGTGCTCGTCATCGCCGATCAGCCGCCGCTCGGGGTCCGCGGAAAGCGTCGTCTTGCCGGTGCCCGAGAGTCCGAAGAAGAGCGCCGTGTCGCCCGCCGCACCCATGTTCGAAGAGCAGTGCATCGGAAACACACCGCGCTCCGGCAGCAGGTAATTCATGATGGTGAATGCCGACTTCTTCATCTCGCCGGCATAACTCGTCCCGCAGATCAGCACCACCTTTTTCTTAAAGTTGATGACGATGCAGGTCTCCGAGTTGGTGCCGTCCTCGGCGGGGTTGGCCTGAAAATCGGGCGCGAAGAGAATCGAGAATTGCGGATTGTGATCCTCCGTCGCCGTGGGATCGGGGCGGATGAAAAGCTGGCGCGCGAAGAGATTGTGCCAGGCGAGTTGGCTGACCACGCGGATCGGCATGCCGTACTCGCGGTCGGCGCCGACGAAGCAATCCTGCACGTAAACGTCGTGACCTTGCCAGAAGGCCATCATCTTGGTATACAGTTTGTCGAAGTGCGCTTCGGAAAGGGGCTGGTTGACCGGACCCCACGCGACGTGCGCGTCGGTAACCTCATCGCGCACCACGAACTTATCCTTGGGAGATCGGCCGGTAAACTGGCCGGTGCGGACGACGAACGCGCCGCCGCTGGCAAAGGTGCCTTCCCGGCGTTGGATTGCGTGTTCCAAGAGTTGCGCCGTGCCGAGGTTCCAGTACGCCACATTCAAATTCCGGAATCCCTGCGCTTCGAGGCCGTGGCGACTTGGACGAATCCCCGCATTCGCAATCTGCTTGTGTTCAATCAGCATCGTATTTAATTCCCAATCGGGCCCAGCCCGTATCTTTAATTCCCAATCGGACCCAGCCCGTATCGTAGAATTGTCTCATGAACCGGCTGCTTCGGACATGCGCGATCGGGTGGGTCCTCTGGACCGCCGCCGCCCACGCGCAAGTCATCGAATTCGAGCAGAACGGGCTTAAGTATCAAACACTTACAAGATCCGGCGTGACCGTGATGTTTGCCGTGATGCCGCAGCATCTGCGCGATTACGCGATCATCCAGGTCGCCGTTTCGAACGGTTCGAAGGCTCCGTACGTGATTCGTCCGGAGGATTTCACGTTTGTACGCCCCGACGGAGTGGTGCTACGGGCATCCCCGGCGCGGATCGTGGTCGGCATGCTCGAGCAAAAGGGCACGGCGAGCGACGTGATTAAACTGGTGACGAGCTACGAGAATTCGATCTACGGCAACGCGCACCTGAAATCGACGAACGGGTACGAGCAGCGGCGGCAGAGCGTGCTCGCCATGGGATCGATCAAGCTGAAGGCCGCGGCGGCGGCGAGCGCGCTGGCGATGGTGCAGACCAAGTTGATGCCCGGCGAATCGACTGACGGC
Source organism: Candidatus Solibacter sp. (assembly GCA_025463045.1). Lineage (GTDB taxonomy): Bacteria > Acidobacteriota > Terriglobia > Bryobacterales > Bryobacteraceae > Solibacter. Next base: position 2,882 of record JAOAPT010000157.1, on the reverse strand, counting down.
GCGGTGTTCTTCACGCTCGAAGGAAAGATACTCGGGCCCGGCCGCATCGTGGTGCGCACCAACACCGACGTCTTCGAGTTCAATACCGACTAACTCAACGCGCCGGGCCGCGATATCCTGCGTAGTGAACAAGAAACGTCGAAGAAGAAACGACGAACATGAAACGACGAAGCTTTTTGCAGGCCGCGTCAGCGCTTCCGCTGATGCAGGCGGGGCGCGCGCAGGCGCCGGCGGAGTTGAAGATCGCGCCGCGATTTGGCGACGGACGCGACTGGTGGTTTGAGAAGCGCTTCGGCATGTTCGTCCACTGGGGACTCTACGCGATCCACGGACTGCATGAGCAGGAGCAGTGGCGCTACCGCGTGCCGCGCGCGGAGTACGAGAAGCTCGCGCGGCAGTGGAATCCGGTGAAGTACGATCCCGATGCGTGGCTCGATCTCGCGGCGGCGGCGGGCATGAAGTACATCTGCCTGACCACCAAGCACCACGATGGATTCTGCCTGTGGGACACGAAGCAGACCAGCTACAACACGATGAACACGCCGTACGGCAAGGACGTCGTCAAGATGCTGGCCGATGCCTGCCACCGGCGCGGCGTGCCGCTCTGCCTGTACTATTCGATCGCCGACTGGCATCAGCCGAACTATCCGAATCAGGGCCGGCATCATGAGCTGGCTCCTCAGCCCGGCGATCAACCCGACCTCATGCGGTACCTCGATTTCCTCAAGGCGCAGGTGCGAGAGCTGTGCACGAATTACGGCGAGCTCGGCGGAATCTGGTGGGACATGAATGTCGATAAGCATGTGGACCGCTCGATCAACGATATGATCCGCAAGCTGCAGCCGAAGGCGGTGATCAACAATCGCGGCTTCGACGATGGCGACTTCGGCACGCCGGAACGCGATTACGAGACGAACGGCGAGGAGTTGCTGACGTTCGCGCAGCGCACCGAGGCGTGCCAGAGCGTGGGCAGCGAATCGTGGGGCTATCGGAAGAACGAGGACTACTACACGGACCGGCACCTGATCCGCAGCATCGACAAGTATCTGGCGCGCGGAGCGAACTATCTGCTGAACGTCGGCCCGGCGCCCGACGGCACGATTCCGGAGCGGCCCTCGGCGATTCTGCGGAGGATCGGCAAGTGGTACGGCGCGGTCAAGGAGTCGGTGGAGGGCACACTGCCGGCGAGCAATTTGACTTCGAACCGGAGCGTGCTGCTGACGCGGCGCGATGCGACGGTTTATGTCCACCTGCACAAAGACGCGATCCGCGACGTGGTGCAATTGAAACCGATCGCGGTGATGCCGAAGCGCGCCACGGTCCTCAACACCGGGCGTCCGGCGGAGTGTGTCGTCGAGATGGCGCCCAGCGATCACGTGGAGCACAAGCCGTACCTGCGGATCCGTAATCTGCCGGTCGACGACCTGGCCGATACGGTGCTCGTGGTCAAACTGGAATTCGACAAACTGCCCGCGGGCATCGACGCGTCGCCGGCCGGCAGCGACATCAATCGGCGGTAAGGATGCCGGAACTGCCCGATGTTGTGATCTACGTGGAGGCGCTGAGCGAGCGCATCGTGGGGCACACGTTAGTGCGCGCCAAGCTGCGCGGGCCGTTTCTGCTGCGCACGGTCGAGCCGCCGATCGATGCGCTGTACGGGCACACGGTCGAGCGGGTGGAGCGCGCGGGCAAGCGGATCGCGATCGGGTTCGAGCACGGGCTGTGGCTCGTGATCCACCTGATGATCGCCGGGCGGCTGCACTGGAACGGCAAACGGCAGCCGGTGGCCGCGTTCGAATTCGACAACGGCACGCTGACTTTGACCGAGGCGGGCACGCAGCATCGCGCGCAGATCCACGTGCTGGATGCGATGCCTGAGACGGCGGGGCTCGAGGTCTTCGACGCGACGCGTGCGGAGTTCGCGGCGGCGCTACGCAGCGAGAATCACACGCTGAAACGCGCGCTGACGGACCCGCGGCTGTTCAGCGGAATCGGCAACGCGTACTCGGACGAGATCCTGCACCTGGCGCAACTCAGCCCGGTATCGATGACGCTGAAACTCTCCGATGAAGAGGTCGCCCGGCTGTACGGAGCGACGCGCGAAGTGCTGGCGGTGTGGACGGAGCGGCTGCGCGCGGAATCCGGCGGGAAGTTTCCGGAGAAGGTGACGGCGTTTCGCGAGGAGATGGCGGCGCACGGAAAGTACGGGCAGCCGTGTCCGCGCTGCGGCGGAAAGATTCAGCGGATCCGCTACGCGGCGAACGAGACGAACTACTGCCCGACGTGCCAGACGCGCGGAAAACTGCTGGCCGACCGCGCGCTGTCGCGCCTGCTGCGCGAAGACTGGCCGCGCACCCCGGAGCAGTTGGAGAACTTCGTCGCAAAGCGGCGAATGTAGCACTCTTGGGATTTTTGCGCTGGCCGCCGGCGCGTTCGCGAAACCGACGGAACCGGGCGGCGCCGTATGCGTGTGCGACATATTGGGTTCGTATTTAGCAGGAGGCTCGCGATAACGCGGGAAGACGAACCCAATTGCGGGCGGCAGATCGTGTTTCCGGATTTTGGGGATTAAGAAGGATTTACCTCTGGGTGGGACTGTGTTGGTGAAGTTACCCACGCAGGCGGCGGGAAGCTATCAGTCTGCATACGGGATGAATCCGTATCATACGTATCATGGAATGTTAGGTGTGGAGTAGACGCACTTATCCCGAAAGAGATACGTTGGGGCGGCCGGATGTTGCCATCCGGACGCCAGTGATTTGGCAAAGGCGGTGTTGCCCCCTTCACCTCTGTACCCGATAGCGCGGCAATCAATGCCTATCCGCTCTACGCTATCCGCTTCGACTATCGGATGTTTTCGGTTCGAACCGAAGATCGCTCCG
>JAOAPT010000102.1 GCA_025463045.1 Candidatus Solibacter sp. | reverse complement strand
CCGTCGCGGCTCGGATGGAGCGTCTTCTTCCATGGGGCGTCCGCGCGGTTCAAGCTTCAGTCGGGCAGGCTGGCAGCCTGCGCGCCGATTGTCAATCGGCGCAGCCGAGCCCGCTCGACAAATCTCTGTCGCAAATCGGAAAGGATCTCGTGTGATGCGCAAAACTATCTCCTTCGCCTTCGCCGTTCTGACTCTCTCGACGGCCCATGCCCAACTCGGCCGGGGCGTCGCCGAATGGAGTACCTCCGGCGGCGATGCCCATCGCTCGTCCGCCGTCTCCGCCGATGCGAAGATCAACAAGGACAGCGTCGGCAAAGGCTTCGCCCTCTTCTGGAAAATGAAGCTGAACAACGAGCCCCGCCAACTCAACGGGCTCACCGCACCGACGCTCATGGATCGTCACATCGGCATCCACGGCTTTCGCGCCTTCGGCTTTGTCACCGGCAGCGGCGACAACATCTACGCCATCGACACCGATCTCGCGCGCATCGACTGGCAGAAGAACTTCGGCGGCAAGCCCCTCGCCGATGCCTCCCTCACCTGTCCCGGCGGCATGACCAGCGGCACCGCCCGTTCCATCGGTGCGGCCTTCCCCGCTCCCCAACAAGGCGGCGGTGGACGCGGCCGCGGCACGCCCGCCAAGAGCGCTGTCGGTCAGCCCGGCGAAGGCGGCGTGACCATCGAGGAAATTCAGCGCGCGCAAGCTGCCGCTGCGGCGAACCCCGGCAGGGGCGGCGCAGGCCGTGGCCCCGGCGGTGGACGCGCAACGCGCGTCGCTGTCGTCGTCAACTCGCTCTCCAGCGACGGCATGTTCCACGCCAACTTCGTTTCTAACGGCGACGAACCCGAGCCGCCGGTCCGCTTCCTCCCGCCCAACGCCAACGCGCAGGGCCTCGTCATCGTCGACAACGTCGCCTACGTTGCGACCGTCAATGGCTGCGGCGGCGTGCCGAACGGAATCTGGGCGCTCGATATCCCCACCAAGACCGTCACCAGTTGGAAGCCCGCGAGCGGCGGCGTGGCAGGCTCTGCCGGTCCGGCCTTCGGCGGCGATGGCGCGCTCTACGTCGCAACCACCACCGGCGACGTCGTCTCGCTCGAGCCGAAAACGCTCAAGGTGAAGGACGTCTATCGCGCCGGCACGGAACTCACCTCCACGCCAGTGGTCTTCCAGCAAAAGGAAAAAACCTGGCTCGCCGCTACCACCAAGGACGGCCGCCTGCACGTCATCGACGCCGCCGCGATGTCCGCCGCGGGCGTCAAGAGCGCCGCCTACTCCACCGCCGCCGACTTCACACCCGGCGCGCTTTCCACCTGGCAGGACTCCGCCGGCGTCCGCTGGATTCTCGCCCCCACCGCCGGACCCGTTTCCGCCGACGCGAAATTCTCCGCCGCGAACGGCGCCGTCACCAATGGCGCGATCGTTGCCTGGAAGGTCGTCGACCAGAACGGCGCGCCCGCGCTCGAGCCGGGTTGGGTTTCTCGAGACCTGATCTCGCCGCTATCCCCGCTGGTCGTCAACGGTGTCGTCTTCGCCGTCTCTAGCGGCGAGGCCCGCGGCAAGGACGCGAAGACCGTCGCGCAGCGCTCCGTCCCCGCCGTCGTCTACGCGCTCGACGCCGCCACCGGCAAGGAACTTTGGAACAGCGGCAAGACCATCACCTCCTTCGTGCACGGCGGCGGACTCTCGGGCGCCTCCGGCCAAATCTACCTCGGCACGCACGATGGCACGCTCTACTCCTTCGGCTTCCCGATTGAACACTAGACTGGAATTATGCACTCGATCATTCGGAATACTCTCGCGGCGCTCGTCCTCTTCGCCGCCGGCGCGTGCGCGCAAAACGCCGCTCCTACCGGGAAGGCCGAGGCCGAACGCATCTGCGCGCAATGCCATGAATACGCGCGCTCCGTCGCGCCGCGGCAGAATCGCGCCGGATGGCAGGCCATCATGGACAAGATGATCGCGTTCGGCGCCAAGGGCACGCAAAAGGAATTCGACGCCGTCGTCGAATACCTGTCCACCGCCTACCCCGCCGAAGAGGTACCCAAGATCAACGTCAACGAGGCGCGCGCTATCGAACTTGAAAGCGGACTCTCGCTCCCGCGCTCGCAGGCCGCCGCCATCATTCAATATCGCGACAAGAACGGCAGCTTCCATTCCGTCGACGATTTGAAAAAAGTCCCCGGTATCGACGCCGCCAAAATCGAATCGAAGAAAGACCGTCTCCTGTTCAAATAAGATGGATCAGTGACCACCTATCATGGCCGCCGCGCCGCGGCAATTGAGAACGATCACCTGCGCGTCACGGTGCTCCAGGAAGGCGGACACATCGCCGAAATCCTCGACAAGGAAACCGGCGTCAACCCTCTGTGGCTGCCCCCCTGGCCTTCGATCGAGCATTCCGCCTACGGTTCCGCCCACTACGCCGAGTACGGCGCCGCCGCCGATGGCAGCCTGCTCGCCGGCATCATGGGCCACAACCTCTGTCTCGATATTTTCGGCGGGCCCTCCGCCGAAGAGGCCGCCTGCGGACTTCCCGTGCACGGTGAAGGCGCAGTAGTCCCGTACACCATCCACGCTATAGCCGAATCGCTGACGCAACGCGCGGAGCTTCCCATCGCGAAGATCGCCTTCGAACGCCGTGTCGAACTTCACGGACGCGCCGTCCGCATTCGCGAGTCCGTCGAAAGCCTCGCCGCGTACGACCGGCCCATCGGCTGGACGCAGCACGTCACCCTCGGTCCGCCGTTCCTCGAGAAAGGCGTGACGCAGTTCCGCGCCTCCGCTACGCGCTCCAAAGTCTTTGAAGGCAAGTTCGGCACGCACGATTACCTCCGTGCAGGTGCCGAGTTCGATTGGCCCGATGCCCCCGGCACCAACGACGCCACCGTCGATCTGCGCGTCGCCAACCCCGCGCCCGCGTCCAGCGGCTTCACCACGCACCTGATGGACCCCGCGCGCGACGGCGCCTTCTTCGCCGCCTACTCCCCGGCGTCGCGCCTCGCCTTCGGCTACGTCTGGAAGCAGTCCGATTTCCCGTGGCTAGGAATCTGGGAGGAGAATCACAGCCGCACCCACGTTCCGTGGAGCGGACGCACGCTCACCCGCGGCATGGAATTCGGCGTCTCTCCCATGCCGGAATCGCGTCGCGAGATGATCGACCGCTGCCCGCTCTTTGGCACGCCCGTCTATCGCTGGCTGCCCGCCAAGGCTCGCATCGAGGTCGAGTATTGGGCCATAATGATGCGGACGGATTCCGTTCCCGAGACGCTGGACCGCCCCGCATAATGGCACTTCTCAACGCCACGGATATCCGTAAATCGTTCGCCGGCGTTCAGGCGCTGAAGTCTGTCTCCTTCGAACTGCGCTCTGGCGAAGTGCACGCGCTGCTCGGCGAAAACGGCGCGGGAAAATCCACCCTCATCAAGGTCATGACGGGCGCCGTCACACCCGATTCCGGCACGCTTACGATTGATGGCGAACTCGTCGCGCACAACACGCCCGCCCTCGCGCGCTCGCTCGGAGTCGCCGCCGTTTATCAGCAGCCCGCGCTCTTCCCCGACCTCACCGTCGCCGAAAACATCGCGCTCGCTCTCGAAGGCGCGGGACTCTGGCGCAAAATCGATTGGTCCGCCCGCACCCGCCAGGCGCGCGAACTGCTCGAGCGCACCGGCGCCGAGATCGCTCCCGAACGCGTCGTGCGTACGCTCAGCATGCCCGAGCAGCAGATCGTCGAGATCGCCAAAGCGATCGGCGCGCGCTCCAAAATTCTCATTCTCGACGAGCCCACCGCCTCGCTCACCGAGCGCGAAGTCGAGCGCCTCTTCCGCGTCATCCAGGCGCTGCGCAGCGAAGGCGCAGGCATCGTCTACATCTCGCATCGCCTCGACGAAGTCGCCGCCTTCGCCGTTCGCGTCACCGTCCTCCGCGACGGCAATTCCATCGCCACGCGCGAACTGCGCGTGGTCGACGGCGCGGAGTTGATCCGCCTGATGGTCGGCCGCGACTTTCACGCCATCTTCGCCCAGCGCGAA
>JAOAPT010000093.1 GCA_025463045.1 Candidatus Solibacter sp. | reverse complement strand
GGGCCGGTCCATCGTGGCCAGCGCCTGGTTCTTTTCAGCGACCCAGTTATCGGGCGCGGTTTTCCCACTCTGCAGATACTCGAGTGATTCGAGCCCGATCGCGGCCAGTTGACTCAGTTGGCGCGAGATCCCAGTCAGCTCGCTCAAAAACACATTGCCCGACGCGGGTGCGAGGACCGCATCATTCTCCGCCCAGGCGTGCAATGTTCCGCGAAGTGCGGCGAAGTCCGCCGGACCGAGCCGGCGCGCGGACTGTTCCAGGTTCCGGACCGGCATGCTCTCGGGCCGCACGGCATCGACAAAACGGTTGAGATCCACCAGGCTCGTGTACTTGCGCGCATCGCGGCGGACCGCGATCCCCAGTGCTTCGCAAGCGTCCGCCAAAATCCGCAGCGGTTCCGAAGGGCGAGCGCCGGCCAGCCGGTCGAGCATCGGCTGGTAGTTCGCGCGATGGCGCAGGCCGGTCCATTCCAGTCCGCGGTTCACCGACTCCAGGCGTGCATACATGTCGCCCGTGTCGTTGACCTCGCGCGGCGACCAGAAGCGCTCGGCGATCGCGGCCATGCGCGGCCAGATGCGCGAATCCACGGTCTCCGGGCTCACATACTCGGCCCACATGCAGGCTTCGCCGCCGAGAATGCGCGCCGCTTCATCGGTATTGAGCGCGCGTGCCGCCGCGTCCAGCGGATCGACGGCGTAGTGGGTGCCGGCCGGCTGAAGGTGATCGAGGTAATAGCCGGAAGAGAGGACGCCGCGATAGCCCTTCCGCGCGGCGTCGGCGAGTGAGTCCTGCCCGCGCCAGGATTGAATCACGGTATCGCCGGCAAGGCCCGGCGCCAGCACCTCGTCCCAGCCGATCATGATTTTCCCGTGCTTCTTCAGCAGAGCCTGCACCCGCTGATTGAAATAAGTGTGCAGCTCGCGACTGTCCGCCAGATGGTGCTGCCGGGAGAACGCTTGGATGGCGGCGGATTGCTTCCACTGGGCGTCATCCACCTCATCGCCGCCGATGTGGAAATAAGCGTCGGGGAACAGGGCAGCCATCTCGCCGAGAAATTGGTCGAGCACCTGATAGGTAATCTCGCGCGTTGGGTCCAGGGTGGGTTCGAAGATACCCCACCGGCGCTGCAGCTCGTATGGTCCGGGAGCGCTCGCCAACTCAGGCATACCGGCAAGCCAGCTTGTCGTATGGCCGGGAATATCGAACTCGGGGATCACGCGGATGCCGCGATCGCGTGCATATTCGACCACCTCCCGTACCTGGGTCTGGGTATAAAAATTGCCGTCTGATCCGGCCCGCTGGAGTTGCGGAAAGAGTTTGCTTTCCACGCGGAATCCCTGATCGTCGGAAAGGTGCCAGTGAAAGACGTTCAGTTTGACCGCCGCCATGGCATCCAGGTTGCGCAGCACAACCTGCGGCGGCATCCAGTGCCGGGCAACGTCGAGCATCAGACCCCGCCAGGGGAATCGGGGATGGTCTTCGATGTGGATCGCAGGTACGCGGAAACCGTCGGGGCCGGGCGCGATTAGTTGGACAAAGGTCGCCATGCCGCGCAGGACTCCAGTTACGGTCGCGGCGGAGAGGAGCGCGTGATTGTCTCCGATCTCGAGTTGATACGACTCGTCCTCACCGAGTGCAGGCCATAGGGGGCCGGCCGCATGACAATTGATGAGCAGCGTGGGGCGCCCGCCGGGACGGACTGCCGGGATGATACCGGTTTGACGGAAAACGCGGTCGGTCGAGCGGCGGATAGCGCCTTCCAGCCGCGCGTCGGAGAAGCCCTCGACGGCCACTCGGAAACTGGAATCGATCGCCATGAAGTCCCGCCCCGGCGTCACCCTTGCCGGGTACGGCATCAGGTCCGGCGGGGCCGCGGGGAGGCATACGCAGGCGATCGTAAATAGAAGGGGCGGCAATAGAAGGGTCGGCCGAAGCATGCAGGGTGTCCTGGTGGTCGTCGTACTGAGCGTTGTTCTGAGAGATCGTGAGTCCGCGGGCAGGGTCGCGTCCAGTTCTGAACCGTTGCTGCGAGAGGTTCGGTCGCGTTCGTAACGTCAGCGAACGTGCTGGGTTTTCAACACGCTCACGCCACCCTGATGATCTGTTAGAATCGGACCAGCAAAAATGTCCCTGGGACATAATCGCGTGGAGATACCGCCTCGCGAGGATCAAGTTCGCGAAGAGTTGGAACGCGTCCTGGCCAGCCATGAGTTCCGTTCCAGCCGACGCAGCCAGGAATTCCTGCGCTATGTCATCGAACATACGTTGCGCGGGCAAACCGACGTACTCAAAGAACGGACGATCGGGATCGAGGTCTTTGGCCGGCCTACCAGCTACGACCCCAGTGAGGACGCCACGGTCCGCGTGAAAGCCGGCGAGGTGCGCAAGCGGCTCGGCATTTACTACGCGGGCGAAGGGGCGCACAATCCCCTGCGGATCGAGTTGCCCTCGGGAACTTACGTTCCGGAGTTTCACCGAGGGGCGCATTTGGAGGCGGTGGTCGTGCCGTTGCCGGTGTCGCCGGTCTCCCCCGGGCGGAAGCTGACGACCGGTCGTGCGATCGCCGCGGGTGCGGTGCTGGCGGCGATTGCCGCGGTCGCGTGGTGTGGGCCATGGAAGCCCGCGAGTGCGCTCGACCGTTTCTGGTCGCCGGTTCTCAGCGGAGCATCGCCGGTGTTCGTCTGCGCGGCCTATGTCCCTGTATGGAACCTGGATCGAGACCCTTCCGCGACCCAGCCCGCACGAGCGGAGGAGTTCGTTCCGCTGACCGATCAGTTCGTGGGCGGCGGCGACCTGGTGGCGACCTCACGACTCACGGCGATGCTGACGCGCATGCGGCAACCTTACCGGCTAAGAGTGGGGAACGACGTTTCTTTCGCGGATCTGCGATCGGGGCCGGCCATATTGGTGGGCTACTCGTATACGCGATGGAAGGAGATCAGCAAGCAGATGCGGTACTTCATAGAAGTCTCCCCGGGCTTTGCGGGCATTTCGGACAACGGCGCGCGCACCGGGTGGGCTATCGCGAATCTACCGCGCGACCGGCGGACCGACGAGGATTACGCGATCGTGACACGGGTCTTCCATCCCGATACGCACGCGATGCTGGTGGAGGTGGCGGGGATCACACAATACGGCACCGACGCGGCGAGCGATCTCGTGACCAATGCGGACCTGATGAAGGAAGAGTTTCAAAAGGCTCCTGCCGGGTGGCAGGAGAAGAATCTGCAACTGGTGCTGAAAGTGAAAGTGATCGCGGGCGCGCCGAGTTCTCCGAAGGTTGTGGCACGGCACTTTTGGTAAGAGCCAGACGACGTCGAGCTACTAACCTCACAACGTGTTAGTTCCATTTAGATGTGAGTACTCGCTAAGACATCCACAGCTATGTCGTACCAGCACTGGGCGTATCGTGCCACGACCGATTTCGGACACCAGAGCTGGAACGCGCTGCGGCCGCACGATGACCGGGAGCGGTCTATGGATAGACGATCGCGTCAAAGGAAAGACAGCCATCGCCGATTCGGGAATTTCGCTTGG
>JAOAPT010000085.1 GCA_025463045.1 Candidatus Solibacter sp. | reverse complement strand
ATTCGTTGCTCAGCACCACCTTCACATACGGCGGCATGCGCAGCTTCATCAACTGGAGATAGCGATCGGGAAAATGCCGGCGCGCCTCTTCGTAGAAGACTACGGACGATTCGAAGGCCGACCCGGTGAGCCGGTATTCGATGCGCGCCACCGTGTAGCGAAGATTGAGCAGGCGCGACGGCCGCTCCCGCTCCTTCAGCAAGCGTAGCAGCCGCCGCCGCAAGAGCCCGGTGCGTGAAAGAAACGGCTCGCCCTCCGCGGGCCACAACAGGAAGACGGCGGGTTGATTCGGCAGCGCCTCAATGGCAGCATCCATCACCGCCAGGTCGCCCGAGATGTCGATCGCGAGCATCACTAATCTAATCTCACTGATCTAATCTCACTGATCCAATCTCACTGATCCAATCTCACTGATCCAATCATCACTGATACAGGCGAATATACGCTTCGCGCGCGACCGGCGCCACCCGCGCCACGCCGAGGTTTTCCATCACGTGTTCGCGGTGGGACATACCGACCAGGGCGGCCGCGATTCCCGGAGTCGAGCGCGTGAACTGAATCGCGCGCTGCGCCGCGGTGGCGAGACCGGACAATTGATGCGCCAGCCGCTCCGGCATGTTCTCCAGCACGCGAGTCTGCGAGAGCGTCGCCGAAGCGATCACCGCCACGCCCAGCCGCAGCGCCGCATCGAGCACGCTCTCCGGCTTCTCCACGAACGCTTCCACCATCTCCACGTTGAAGGGAAGCTGGATGAAACGGAAGTGATGCGCCGCGCCGCCCGCCTGCGTGGCGAGCTTGACCATTTGCGGCAAACTCAGAGCGCCCTTCTGCCGAAAGCCATCCCACGTCGCCGCACCATACCAGCGGATCTTGCCGCGCTCCACCAGTTCTTCGAGCCGCGTGAAAGCCGCCAGCAGGCGCGCCTCGAACTCGTCACGCGAGAGAAATCCGAGCTGCGTTTCCGGATTGTGCAGATAGAAGACGTCGATGGTGTCTACGCCCATGTTGGCGAGGCTGCGCTCGATCTGGTCGGCGAGAAAATCGGGATCCATCGAGTGCATCCCGCCCACCATCTGCTCCGGCTTGAGCGACGCCGGTACCGCGTCCGGCGTCAGAAATCCCGCCTTGGTGCAGACCACGATTTCGTCACGCTGGAGGACTTGCAGCGCGGCTCCGATGCAGCGCTCGGAACGCTGCCGGCGGTAGTTGATCGCGCAATCGAAGAGATTAATGCCGTTCTCGCCGGCCGCGACCAGTGCGTCCGTATATGCCGTGTCCGTCGCATCATCGTCCGCGCCGAGATACGTGCCGATGCCGAGGCTCGCGATCTCCAGCCCCATCACGCTGCGATAGAAAGCGGCGTCGCGGTACTCAGCGAAGCGATTGGTGTACCGCGTGGTGCCCTCGGAGGTGGCGAACATCGGGTCTACTCCGTGACAGCTTTCGATTCGATCAGCTTATGGATGTCCGCGATGAAATCCGCCAGCGGCTTCGCGCCCTGGTCGGCGTGTTTGCGATTGCGCACCGCTACCTGTCCGCTCTCCTGCTCGCGGTCGCCCACGACCAGCATGTACGGAATCTTTTGCATCTGCGCATCGCGAATCTTCAGGTTGACCTTCTCGCTCCGCTCGTCGACTGTGGACCGAATGCCCGCCGCCTCCAACTGCTTCTGGATGCCGCGCCCGTATTCCGCCTGCCGGTCTGTGATCGGCAGCACGATGGCCTGAATCGGTGCCAGCCATACCGGAAACGCCCCGGCGTAGTGCTCGATCAGGATGCCGAAGAAGCGTTCGATCGAGCCGTACAGCGCGCGATGCACCATGATCGGCTGGTGCGCCTTGCCGTCGTCGGCGATGTACTCCAGGCCGAAGCGCCTTGGCAGCGTGAAGTCGAACTGCACGGTGGAAAGCTGCCACTTGCGGCCGATTGCGTCCACCAGTTTGACGTCGATCTTCGGGCCATAGAACGCCGCTTCATCGGGCACTACTTTGGCGTTGATCTTCAGCTTTTCGGTGGCCCGGCGGAGCGCGCCTTCGGCGAACTCCCACTGCTCGGCCACGCCATCGTACTTGCCGCTCGCGCCGCCATCCCAGGTCGAGATCTCGGCGTCGTACTTTTCGAATCCATACGCCGCCAGGGTATCGATAGCGAACTGCAGGCAGTTGACGACTTCTTCCTCGACCTGGTCCGGCCGGCAGAAAATGTGCGCGTCGTCCTGCGTGAAACCGCGGACGCGGAACAGTCCGTTCAGCGTGCCGGAGCGCTCGTAGCGATAGACCGTGCCGAGCTCGCCCAGCCGCACGGGCAAGTCGCGATAGCTGCGCTGCCGGTCCGCGTAGATCAAAATGTGGAACGGGCAGTTCATCGGCTTGAGCTGGTATTCGGCGTCGTCCAGCTCGATCGGCGTGAACATGTTGGCCGCATAGAAATTCGCGTGTCCGGAAGTCTTCCACAGGTCGAGCTTGGCGACGTGCGGCGTGTAGACCAGCGAATAGCCGCGCGCCAGGTACTGATCGCGCATCCAGTCTTCCAGCAGCTTGCGGATGATGCCGCCCTTGGGGTGGAAGAAGATCAGGCCGGGGCCGGCGAGCTCCTGAATGCTGAAGAGGTCGAGTTCCTTGCCGAGCTTGCGATGGTCGCGCTTCTTGGCCTCCTCGACCTGCTTGAGATAAGCGTCGAGGTCCTTCGGCGTGAAAAACGCCGTCCCGTAGATGCGCTGCAGCTGCTTGTTTTTCTCGTCGCCCTTCCAGTAGGCGCCGGCGATCGAGAGCAGTTTGAAGGCTTTGATTTTCGAGGTGTCGGGAATGTGCGGTCCACGGCAGAAATCGATGAACTTCGGCCCGAGTGTGTACTCGGTGAAGATCTCGCCGGCGCGCTCGTCGATCAACTGGCACTTCATCCACGCTTCTGAATATTTCTTCAGGCCCTCTTCCTTTTTGGTGAGGACGCGCTCATAGGGCAGCGCGCGGGCCTGAATCTCCCACATCTTCTTCTCAATCTTCTCGAGATCGTCGGGGGTGAAGGGCGTGGGGCGGTCGAAATCGTAATAGAAGCCGTTTTCGATCGGCGGTCCGATCCCGAGTTGCGTCTCCGGATAGAGCTCGAGCACGGCGGCGGCCAGCAGGTGCGCCGTGGAGTGGCGGTAGATCTCCAGCGACTCCGGATCCTTTGCGGTCAGGATCTGCAGCGTCGCGTCCTTTTCGAGCGGACGGGTGAGGTCAAACAGCTCGCCGTTGACCTTGGCCGCGATGGCCGCGTCTGCCAGCCGGGGACTGATCCCCTTGGCGATATCGATAGGACGTGTCTCCGCCGCGACCGACTGTGTACTCCCGTCGGGCAGAGTGATCTGGATGTTACTCATAGGGAATTTTCAGCGTAGCATGGGGCGCTCCGCCGAGCTATTGTCAGGGCCCTGGTGATCGTCACGGTGCGGCGTTTGAGTTTCGGTCACATGCCCTGTTAACATTGAAGTGGGCCTTATGAACGCTAAACGAACCCACGTGGTGCTCTCCGAGCAGTTGGTTAAGGACATCGACAGCCTGGTTGGTGCCCGGCAGCGAAGTAGCTTTCTTACCCAGGCGGCGGAGGAGAAGCTGATGCGCCTGCGCCAACTCAAAGCGCTGGAAGCCGCGGCCGGAACGTGGAAGGATAAGGATCATCCGGAACTCAATCAGGGTGCTGCGCAGTGGGTGGCCAAGCTTCGCCAGCAGGACGAGAGGCGCTTCAAGAAGGTTACCGTGCGCTGATATGGCCACCCTGCTACTCGACACCAGCGTCATCATCGATGCCATTAACGGGAAGCGGAATCGGGTTGAACTGCTCAAGGGGCTCTTGAACCAGGGACACCTTCTGGCGTGCTGCCCAATCAACGTTACGGAGGTCTACGCAGGTCTTCGCCTTCACGAGGAGGCCCGCACGCTGAACCTCCTTCAGAGTTTGCAATACTTCCCCATCGGCTGGCCGGTGGCCCGCCTCGCCGGCGAACTGAAGCGCGATTACAGCCGCAAGGGCATAACCTTGGCTACCACGGACGCCACCATCGCTGCGGTCGCGCTTTACCATGAGCTGACGCTAATGACTGACAACGTCAAACACTACCCAATGAAGGAACTCGATCTTTATCCGCTGCCCAGGAACTAGGAAGCCCCGCCCCGTGGGTTATCATAAGCAAATAGCCCAATGGCACTTTCCAGCCTGGCAGGACTCGAAGAATCCGCGTTAGTCACTCAAGCCCGGCAAGGCGATACCGTCGCCTTCGCCGAACTGGTGCGCCGCTACGAGGGGAAGATCTTCCGCCTCGCCCAGCACATCACGCAGAACCGCGAGGACGCCGAAGACGTACTCCAGGAAAGCTTTATGAAGGCATACGAGCACCTGGACCAGTTCAAAGGCGACTCGAAATTCTATACCTGGATCGTCCGGATTGCGGTCAACCAGGCGCTCATGAAGCTGCGCCGCCGCAAAACCGACAAATCCGTCTCCCTCGACGAAACCATCGACACCGGTGAAGACACCGTCGTCCGCGAAATCGCCGCCTGGGGCGAGGATCCGGAGCAAAGCTTCTCACGGGAAGAACTCGGAAGTATATTAGATACCGCAATCCAGAGTTTGGAGCCTCTTTACCGAAGCGTTTTCGTCCTTCGCGACATCGAAGAACTGTCGACGGAAGAAACAGCCGAAGCACTTGGCCTTTCGGTTCCAGCCGTCAAAAGCAGGCTATTGAGAGCCCGGTTGCAACTTCGGGAGAAGCTGACACGCTTCTTCAAACGCAAGGGAGACGACGCGTTTGCTTACATGTAAAGATTTCTTGAGCGAGTTGAGCGATTACCTCGACGCCAATATCGACGCCGAGCTTCGCGCCAAGCTTGAGCGCCATATCACCGAATGTCCCAATTGCTGGGTCATCGCGGATACCACCCGCAAAACCATCCAGATCTACAAGGGCATGGAGCCATGCGCCATCCCTGCCGACGTCGAGAGCCGCCTGATGAAGGCGCTGGAAAAAAAGATGGCCGCAAAAGGTAGGTAGGACAGGCCCGGCCTGTCCCATCCTCTGCCCCTTAAATCCAGACTTTCTCGAGCGGTACTCCCTGTTTGCACAATTCGCAGTGCGCCATGTCCGCGTAGTATCGGGCATCCAGTTTCGCCAGGTAATAAAGCGGCAGGTTGCCGAAATCGTGCGTGTCGGGCGTCGGCTGGTAGATGATTACGGCGAGTCCCACTACGGTGGCGCCGCGCGACTCCAGCAGGTTCTTCAGCTCCGCCACCTTTTTGCCCGTGCGCAGGATGTCGTCGACAAGTACCACCTGCTCGCCGGGATGCTGTTCCAGGAACTGGCGAAAATGCAGCGGTTCGCTATCGTGTTCCTTCTCGGCCCAATAGACCTGTTTGGCGCGCAACGCCTCTGTCACGCCGTAGGCGACCGGCAGCCCGCTGGTCATCGGCACTACGATCGAAAGCTCCGGCACGATCGCCCGGATTTCCGGATTGGCCCGAAGCAGACGGCTCAGGCCCACGCTGAGCATGCGCTGATGCTGGTAGTAGCGCATCGCCAGGGGCACCTGCAGGTATTCGTTGGAGTGCAGGCCGCTCGGGTATTCGAAGTGGCCGTCGCGCAGTGCGCCGGTTTCTCGCAGAACTGCGACCACTTCCTCTTGGGTAGGAATGATGTGCATCGTCTCTATCCTTTTAATTTGCCCCGTGGCCGGTAAGCACCCGGGGAATGGTTTGCAGCAGGATCTTCCAGTCTAATGCCAGACTCCAGTTGTCGATGTACTGCATGTCCATCTTCATCCAGGTCTCGAAATCCACGTTATCGCGGCCGGAAATTGCCCACAGACAAGTCAGCCCGGGGCGCATCCGCAGGCGCCGCCGCTGCCAGCGCTGATACTGCTCTACCTCGCTCGGCACCGCCGGACGCGGGCCGACCAGCGACATGTCGCCGAGCACCACGTTCCACAACTGCGGCCACTCGTCAATCGAGAATTTGCGCAGGTAGCGGCCGAGCGCGGTCAGGCGCGGATCGTCGGGAATCTTGAAGACCGTGTCGCGTGTGTTGAGGTGCTCCAGATCCTTCTTCATCTCCTCGGCGTTGTCCACCATCGAGCGGAACTTGTAGAACACGAAAAGCCGTCCGTTCAGTCCGCAGCGCACCTGCCGGAAAATGGCCGGCCCGCGCGAAGTCATCCGAACCAGCACGATCACCAGCAGCATGAAAGGTGAGAGCACGATCAACCCGGCGGCGGCGATCGCCAGATCGATCACGCGCTTCAAGAGCAGGCGGATCTCGTCATCGGGTGCCGCGGTGAACGTGAGGAGCGGCGTCTCGCCCAGACGATCCAGCGAGACGGTGCTGTTGACGTGCGGGAAGAAATCGACCGCGACGCGCGTGCGCACGCCCTCTTCATCGCAGAGCAGGAAGACCTCTTCCAGTTCGGCGAGACTTTCGGTGCCCACCGAGAAGACAATCTCGTCGACCACGTGTTGGCGCAGGATGGCCGGGAGGTCGGCGATCGGCAGCACCTGGTAAGGGACGCGCAGGTGAATCTCCGACGGCGCGTCCGGCTTTTCACTCAGAAAGCCGCGCAGGCGCACGCCGTATTGCGCCGATTGCTCCAGTCCCTGCGCCATCCGGATGGCCCGTGCTCCAGTTCCCACCACCATGACGTAGTGGGGTGCGCCGAACTCGCGGCGCATAACGCCGACGACGCGTCCCGCGGTCAGGCGGAACGTCAGCAGCAGAACCCAGGCGTAGGCGGCGAACAAGGTGAGGAAGAAGCGGCTCAGCTCCAGCCGGAAGGCGTATTCGAAGACCACCAAGCTCAGCGCGCCGTACGCGCACTGTTTAGCAGCGTCGCGGAGCACCATTCGCGGATGCAGTGTGTCGAGTTTTTCGTAGATCTCCAGCCACAGGCCAATCGACACCCAGGCAGCCAGCGCGACGGCCAGGACGAAGGCCTTGCGCTCCGGCATCAGATAAAAAGCGCGCTCCAGGTGCAAAAGCACGCGTGTCTGATAGGCGATCTCAAACGCCGCCGAAACCAGGATAACGTCGGATAGCCCAAACAAAACACGTGCTTTACGGCGCCTGCTAAACATCCGGCTTCAGCATATCACGGAGCACGAACCGCCGACCGTTGCTTGCGGAATGGCAAATTGACCCTACAGTTTTCGCGCGCCGTGACCGATCTGTTACCTGAAAGAAGTCTCTTCCACAAGGAAGAGGCGAAAAGGGTAATGATGAACTGCAATGCAAGGCGGGTGGTTCGCTCCCGCTGCTCCTCGACGTTCGCGATTCTGTTGTCGGCGATTGCGAATCTTGCCTACGCTGCCTCTCCAGATCTCTCCTTTAGCCCCGCTAGTCTCAACTTCAAATATCAAGCGGGATCCGCTCTGCCCGCCGCCCAAACATTGCAGGTCAAAAGCACTGGCGCCGCCCTCGCCTTCACCGTCAGCATCACCGGACCGCTCCCCTATTCCGCTCAGTGGTTGAGCGTGTCGTCGAATAGCGGCACGACTTCGCTCTCTCTTAAGGTATACGTCAATCCCACGGGCCTGCCTTCAGGCAGCTACAGCGGGACGATTGTGGTCAATGCGCCCTCCGCCACGACGGTGGTACAGAATTATCCCGTCACGCTGGACGTCGGCGATGCACCGGCCAGCCTGATGGCAAGCACCGGTGCGCTCACATTTGCATACACTACCGGAACCAGCGCGCCTCCCAGCCAGGCTGTCGTACTCATGAGCACCGGTGGAGCGCTCACCGCGGCGATCGCGATCACCGGCGGGACGTGGCTGAAAGCTTCACCGAACGGCAGCATCGCGCTCGTCGGACTGCCTTCTACTGTCACCGTGTCGGTGGATCCGACAGGTCTCTCGCCGGCTATTTATTCCGGCAAGATCGTGTTCAGTTCAGCGACATCCGCCAACAAAACAACCACCGTCAATATCACCCTCACGGTCACTGCCGGCGTACCGACGGTGGCCGCCAATGGTGTCTGGCCGCCAGGGGCCCTCGTCGGTTCGCCGGCGATGATTGTCACTCTGACCGGAACCAATTTCTTTCCGACTTCCACTGCCGCTATCGGCGTTACCACGCTGGTCAGTTCCGTCCTCAGCCCCACTACCATGTTGGGAACGATTCCGGCCAACCTGATGGCTTCGGCCGGTGCGCTCTCGCTCATCGTCACGACCCCGACCGCGGCATCGCCCTCAACTCCGGCGACCTTCACGGTGTACGGACCGGGACCCCAGATCTCGGCGGTTGCCGAAGCGGCCAGCTACAACACGTCCACTGTGTCGCCAGGGGGCATTGTCACCATTTATGGGATTAATCTCGGCCCTGCCAGTCTGGTGACCTTCCCCGGCACGAATCCGATTCCCGTCAGTCTGCCGATATCGGGCGCGGCAACCTCCATCACCATCGATGGAACGCCGGCTCCCATCCTTTACACCAGCGCAACGCAGGTGAGTTGCATCGTGCCGTTCGCGCTCTCCGCCAAGAGCGGTACCACGGTCAAACTGATTGTCACGTACAATTCCATTGCCTCGGCGGGCTTCGACGTCAACGTTGTGGATGCGGATCCCGGAATCTTCACGATCGATGCGTCCGGCACGGGGCAGGGCGCCGTGCTCAACTTCAACGCCATCACTGGCGATTACGTGGTGAATAGCTCGGCCACGGCGGCGACGAAGGGTTCGACGGTTTCCATCTATATCACCGGGGTCGGCCTCACTAGTTGTGTCGATACGGTGGCCAGCAAATGCATTGTGAACGCCAACGAAATGGACTTGGTCGCAGGTACTGTCACACCGACCGGAGCGGTCAGTGTCACGATCGACGGCCAGACGGCAACCGTGCTCGGGGCGGCCGCTCCCATGGGGTCGGTCCCCGGCGTCCTTCAGATCAACGCCAGCGTGCCCACGACGGTAAAGGCAGGAAACTCCGTCCCGCTGGTGGTGGCGATCGGTGCCGCTAAGAGTCAGTCCAGAGTCATAATGTGTGTCAAGTAACGTTTCTGCTTGCTGCTTCGCGCAATGGCACGATCAAAGTATATTTATTTTCAGCTATTTGACTATGCTCTGCCGGTCTTGCTGAACTCTTGTGCAAGGTGTGACAAGAGGGTGAATTGTCGCCAGATGAGAACCTCTCGCCGTCCGGATTTCCACAGGGTTTTCCACGGCCTCGTGGAAAACGGCCGGCGTCGCGAGATTTGCGCCGCGTACCGCGGACTTTACGGTACGATTGAGGGGAGTTATGCGGAAAGTCTGTTTGCTTCTGGCCCTCATCAGTGCCACCGTCCAAGCGCAATCCGGAGACGCCGAAAAGCTCGCACCCTACTACCCGACTCCAGAAACTATCGTCGAGAAGATGCTCCAGCTCGGCGGCCTTAAGGCAGGCGAAAAGATGTTCGATCTCGGGTCCGGAGACGGACGCATCGTCATCGTGGCCGCTCAGAAATTCCATGCCGAGGCGATCGGTATCGAGCTGGATAAAGACCTGTGCAAGCAGAGTGCGGCCAAGATCCTGAAGCTCGGACTCGATAAGAACGCCCACATTATCAACGGCGATCTGCTGAAGCAGAACTACAGTTCCGCCGATCTCGTCACCGTTTACCTTCTGCCCGATGCCGTCAACAACAAGGTGCAACCCCTGCTCGACAAGCAGCTCAAGAAGGGTGCCCGCATCGTCGCCAAGGATTTCGACTTTCGCAACTGGACTCCCGAAAAGGTGGAGAACATCGCCGACGATGGCGAGGGACGAAGCCACACCCTCTATCTTTACCGGAAATAAATTTTTGTGCTCTTTACGTCGCAATTTGCGTGGCCGAGGTACGTCTCCTGGGCCCGGGTCCTGCTATCGACCGTAGCTCCGGCCGCCGCTTATTTCCTGCTGCCAGCGGGAGTACCACCCGTTTTTTACGGCCTGACTCTTCTCTATTTCGCTTACGCGCTGGTGGTCGCACTGCGGGGACGCAGCCTGACCGGCGTAATCGGCCTGCTCGCCCTCTTCGGCGACACGGTTTTCTTCCTGATCCTGGCCAGCCTCGGGGCCGACCGTATGCTCTGGTTTGCCAGCGCGTTTTATCTTTTCCTGCTCACGGAAGCGCTCGTCTTCTACAGCACTGTCGAGGTCGGCGTGATCGTGGCCGCATGCAGCGTCTTCTGCGCCGTATTGCCGCGCAATTCCGTACCCGAGTGGATGGTCGTGATCGCCGGCCTGCTTGCCTGCGCTTTCGCCATTAACAAGCGCCAGCAGAGTACCGAGATCGAGAAGCTACGCACCCGGCTGGCCGAGGCCGAAAAGGCCGCCGAGAAGGCCAGTGAACAGGAGCGGGTCCGCATCGCAAGCGATTTCCACGATGGACCGCTCCAGAGCTTCATCAGCCTGCAAATGCGCCTGGAGATTCTGCGCAAGCTGATGGAGCGCGATCTTAACGCCGGGATGAGCGACCTCAAGCAACTCCAGGCGCTCGCCCAGACCCAGGTCCGCGATCTGCGGACATTCCTCCACAGTATGCGGCCGGTCGATGTCGATGGCGCTAATCTCGTGGCCACCGCCCGCCGCGCCGCCGAGAGTTTCCAGAAGGAGAGCGGCATTCCGGTCACCTTCCTCGGCACCAACAGCCCGGTGGGCCTGCCGCAGGAAATGACTCTCGAAGTTCTTCAGATGCTCCGCGAGGCGCTGCACAACGTCCAGAAACACGCCGGCGCCAGCCGCGTCGCGGTCGCCTTGGAGAAGACGGATCGCAGCCTCGAAATCTCCGTCGACGACAATGGCCACGGCTTCGGGTTTGCCGGCTCCTATTCGCTGGAAGAACTCGAACTGCTGCGGCTCGGCCCCGCGAGCCTCAAGCGCCGCGCGCGGTCGATCAATGCCGACCTCCTGTTGGAGTCTCGGCCCGGGCGAGGGTCCGGCCTGAAATTCCGCATTCCGCTCCAGTGACGATCACTCGTTTCAATCTGGCCGCCCTGAGCCTCCTTCTCACCGGCTGTGGCCGGTATGCGAGTTTCACTCTTCCCGCGGTGGCCGGCGGGGATCCGGCGACGGCCTTCCGTTTCGAAGCGCTGCCCGCGCCGGTGATCGCGCGCGGCGATTTCGCGGACGCTCTGAATCCTTCGGTCGCCGGCCGCTTCAATCTCTATTCGGTGTTCGACGGCAAGATGTGGCACACAGCCCTCGCCACCTCAGCGGACGAGCAAAACTGGAGCCCGCAAGGCATCGTCCTCTCGCCCGACGCGAGCACCTGGGAGGGAACGTACATCGCCGCTAACGGCAGTGTGTTGCAATCCGGCGGACAGCTCTCGTACTGGTATCAGGCCGGTCCGCGCGGCGACCATCGCATCGGGCTCGCGCGCTCCTCCGATGGGAAAGCCTGGCGCAAGGAGCCTGCTCCCGTGCTGGACCACGGACCAGTCGGCGCGTGGGACGAGCGCGTCGTTGCCGACCCGTACGTGATCCGCATCGATCCTTACTTCTACCTGTATTACCTCGGCCAGGATCGCGCGGTTCGCCAGCGCCTAGGCGTCGCGCGTTCGTCCGACGGCGTGCACTGGGAAAAGCTTCGCGCCAATCCGATTCTCGAACTCGGCGGCGAGTCTGCCTTCGACGAGGCTGGACTCGGTGAACCGGCGGTCTGGCAATCGCACGGCTTCTATTGGATGCTCTACACCGGCCGCGATGTGAAGGAGTACCGCCGCCTCGGACTCGCGCGCTCCACGGATGGCGTTCACTGGACCAAACTCTCCGCCGTCTTTGCGGGCGACCAGCCGTGGGATTCCAAGGTGATCTGCGACCCGACCGTCGTGGTGGAAGGCGACCGCATCAAGGTCTGGTTCGGCGGCGGCGATGTGGCGTCGCCCGATGAAAACCTCCACGGGCAGATCGGCTTTGCTACGCTCGTGAAGTGAACGTCGGAATTACCTGCTATCCCACGTACGGCGGCAGCGGGATTGTCGCGACCGAACTCGGCATGGAACTCGCGGCCCGCGGCCACGAAGTCCACTTCATCACGTACGCGAATCCGATCCGCCTGGACCCGGACATCCCGCGCATCCATTATCACGAGGTCGAAGTTTCGACCTACCCGCTGTTTCAATATCCTCCGTACTGTCTCGCGCTCGCGTCGCGGATGGCCGAGGTGGCGGAGAGCTACAAGCTCGATCTGCTGCACGTGCATTACGCCGTGCCCCACGCGGTCTCCGCCATGCTGGCGCAGCAGATGCTGGCGCCCACGCGGTGGCTGCCGTTCATCACCACGCTGCACGGTACCGATATCACGCTGGTGGGCGTCGACCCCTCGTACTTTTCGATCACCAAATTCTCCATCGAAAAATCGGATGGCATCACCTCGATCAGCGAC
Organism: Candidatus Solibacter sp.; assembly: GCA_025463045.1. GTDB lineage: Bacteria > Acidobacteriota > Terriglobia > Bryobacterales > Bryobacteraceae > Solibacter. Next base: position 3,145 of record JAOAPT010000085.1, on the reverse strand, counting down.
TATCTGCGCGGGCAGACAGTCGAAGTCTTCGGCGTGACCAACGAAATCCGCGTCATCAAGAACTTCGTCAACTGCGACCTTTACCGTTCTGACAACGAAAAAAAGGGCGCTGCCGCTTACGCGCCCAACGGCGAAAAGCTGATCATCCACCTCTCGAATTTCCGCCCCGTAAAGCGCCCGCTGGATTGCATTCGCATCTTCGCCGAAGTTCGCAAGACGGTCCGCGCGCGCTTACTGATGGTCGGCGACGGACCGGAGCGCGGCCCCGCCGAACACCTCGCGCGCATGCTGAAGGTGCAGGACGACGTGATCTTCATGGGCAAGCAGAACCACGTGGAGCGCCTGATTCCGCTGGCGCACGTGCTGCTGATGCCGAGTGAGATGGAGTCTTTTGGCCTGGTCGCGCTCGAAGCGATGGCCTGCGGCGTAGTGCCGGTGGCGACGCGCGTCGGTGGAGTTCCCGAGTTGATCACGCACGAAGAGGATGGCTTCCTGGAACAAGTCGGCGACATCGCGGCCCAAGCCGCGCGCGCGACGATGCTGCTCATCGACGACGAGTTGCACTACCGCATGGCGAAGGCAGGCCGCTGGAACGCCACCGAACGCTTCTGCACGGATCGCATCATCCCGCAGTACGAAAAACATTACGCGGACGTCTTGAATGCTGCGCTATGACGCCGCCTGGCTGATCGAGCAGTATGCCGATGAGCCGCTGGCCGCGCCCGGAATTCCTTACACACTGCTCGGCGAGTCGGGCCCTTACCGCATGCTGCTCGAAGATGCTCCGTACCGTCTGACTCCGGCCGTGGATATCAACCCGCACCTGCCGTACGACGAGACGGTGGTTCGCCTGGCGCGGTACGACTCGGGAAATCTATGGGTGCAGCCCTGCCCGTACAGCGACGGCGTCAAGTCGAATTACGCGATGGATGGGCCCGGCGAACTGCGCGAGACGCTCCGCGCGCAGTATGGTCGCCGCCTGCCGCCGCTCGATGATGGCCGCCTCTCGAATGGAATCGGCACAGCGATCGTTGTCTTCGACGCGGCGAACCGCCCGTACCTGCCGCGCCGCGCGCCGAGCCAGAGCGTGTTTCCCGGCGGGTATCACTGCACAGCGTCCGGCGAGGCGGTGTGGCGCGAGGGCATACTCGATTTCGACAGCCTGTTCACCGAGAACATCTGCGGCGAACTGGAGGAAGAGGTCGGGCTGACCCGCGCCGATCTCGAGCGGATTCGCCCGGTGGCCTTCTGCCGCGAGTTTCTGCGCGGAGGCAAGCCGCAATTCTTTTTCGCCGCCCGCACCGCGCTCAGCGATGTTGAATTGCAGTGGCGCCGCCGCGCTGCGATTGCCGCGCAACTCGCGCAGGGCCGCCAGGAAGTGCTCGACGATGTGTTGCTGGACTTCGACCCCGCATGCTGCACGATCGAGTGCGTAGCGAATCTCGCGCTCGCGCGGCATTGCAATGCGTAGCGCGGCCGCCCCGCGCCATGAGGGCGTCTCATGAGCCGCCGCCCCAGGTGATGAAGAATCGGACCCCAAATCGGAGACGCGGCCGTTAGGGAGTCCCATGGGCCTGAGGCCCAAAGGCGATGAAGAATCGAGCCCCAATCGGAGCCGTGACCGTGAGGGAGCGGTGGTCGCCGAACAGGACCACCGCTCCCTTACGGTCGCGGCTCTGTTTGCGGTGCGTTCTTCAACGGAGTTCTTCATGGCGCCGTTCGGGGCCGCAACAAGGGATGAAAATGCATGATGCTTGTTGGCGCGTTATTTTCAGGGGAGCGTTGATTGGGGTGCGTTCTTCAATTACGCGCGGTTGGCGAAGTTCCACGCGTGCTGCACGATCGTGCGCAGGTCCGGGTATTGCGGCGCCCATCCCAGGCGTTCGCGCAATTTCTTGCTGCTTGCCACCAGGCTCGGCGGGTCGCCCTCGCGTCGCGGGCCGACCTCGTATGGGACTTTCTTTCCCGTCACCTCTTCCGCGGCGCGGATTATTTCGAGGACGCTGTGGCCGGTGCCGGTGCCCACGTTGAAGCTCTCGCTGGCGCCGCCGTTGATCAAATATTCCAGCGCCAGGATGTGCGCCTGTGCGAGATCGTTGACGTGGATATAGTCGCGAATGCAGGTGCCGTCCGGCGTGGGGTAATCGTTGCCGAAGACGGTGATCGGCTTGCCCGTTTTCACCGCGCGCAGCACCAGCGGAATCAAGTGAGTTTCCGGTTCGTGCTCTTCGCCGAGTCCACCCGCGGGGTCGCAGCCGGACGCGTTGAAATACCGCAGCGGCACACTCGTCAAGTGATGGATCTGGTCGAACCAACCGAGCAATCTTTCCACCATGACCTTCGATTCGCCGTATGGATTCACAGCCTGAATCGGGAAGTCCTCGGAGATCGGCGAGGTGTGCGGGTTGCCATAAACCGCGGCCGTGGAAGAGAACACCAGGTGCTTCACATTGGCCTGCACCATTGCATCGAGCAGCGAGAGCGAGCCGCACACATTATTGCGGAAGTACCGCGCCGGCTCGCGCATCGATTCGCCGACTGCGATGAACGCCGCGAAGTGAATTACCGCATCGCACTCCTTCTCGCGAAGCAGCGAGGCGAGCGCCTGCGTGTCCGCCAGATCGAGCACGCGGAGCCGCTCCGCCGGCACATTCTGGCGATGGCCTTTCGAGAGATTGTCGACCACGGTTACGTCGTGGCCCTGCTGCAGCAGCATTCGCACAGTATGAGAGCCGATATATCCGGCGCCGCCGGTAACAAGAATTTTTCGTGGAGTCACGGGTGTCCCACTCGATTGTAGTAGCATGGCGGTTCTATGCCAAACGGAGCGGAATTGTTTGTGCAATCCGCCGCACAGTTGGGGCTCGATACGGTATTCACGCTCGTGGGCGATCACCTGAATGAAGTGCTCGCCGCTGCGGTTCGCGGTGGGTTGCGTGTCGTCGATATGCGGCACGAATCCGGCGTCACGCACGCGGCTGACGCGTGGGGGCGCATTCATCGTCGTCCCGCTCTTTCGCTGGTGACGGGCGGGCCGGGTCACACGAATTCGCTCACTGGCATCGCGACCGCGAATCTCGCGGGCAGTCCGCTGATCGCGGTGAGTGGCAGTCGCTCGCGCGCGATGGCGGATCGCCAGGGGTTT
>JAOAPT010000084.1 GCA_025463045.1 Candidatus Solibacter sp. | reverse complement strand
ACGCTTATCGAGTGCGACGCGACGGGCCGAAAGTCGCCCCAGCAGGATAGGTCCCATAAGGTTTGGCGTGAAGCAAATGGGGGCGCGCAATGCGGGAAATCCGCACGTTGCGTGCGACGTGGAGGGGGCTGGAGACGTGGTGTGGGTCGGGACCCCCGGGCCACACCGGCGCGCCAGCCCTCGACCCTACCGATGAGCGGGGTGTGGAAACGGGGACATGGTCGAACCAGTAAGGCACCGCCGAACGAAAGGGGCGGAAACAGATATGTTCGAACCTAAAGCTACCGCGTCACACCTCGACTCTACGCAAAGCGGACATCCGGTAATTGAGCGCAACAACCACATTCGCATGCGCCGAAAATGGAGCAGCACAACTTCCCTTAGGAAAAGGAGGAGAGGGACGACAGAGGCGTCGACTATGAGGGTGATGCATTAGAAGTTGAAGGACCGCGGGGCCAAGAAACGATGCGATGTAGAACATCTGGTGTTGTCGCGGATTCTTCTGAGCTGGCTTTCCACAAACCGAAATTCTCTGTAGATTTTCAACGAAGATAGCAGCGGAATTCGCCTCATCGCTTGGTCCACTTTGTTGCGCCGCACAAAGGTCTCTCATGTTGACCCTCCGCCAGATCGAGGTCGTTCGCGCGGTCATGGTTACAGGGTCACTGGCCCGCGCGGCGCGATTACTCAACGTGTCCGCGCCCGGGATCAGCCGATTGATGAAGTACACCGAGCAATCGCTGGGCGTGCGACTCTTCGACAGGCGCGGCGGCAGACTCGTGCCATCTGAGAGGGGTCGGGATATCTTTGATCAGATAAATGTCGTTTTCAGCAAGATCGAAGACTTGCGATACGTCATCGACAACGTCAAAACCGGCGTCGCGCAAGAACTCCGAATTGGGGCCGCCCCTTCAATATCGCAAGTAATGGTCCCTCTTGCGATCGAGCGGCTTCGGGGAAGATTTCCGCAGCTTGTCATTGACGTCAACATGCTCAAGATCGAGGAGGCGGTCGACTACCTCCTGCTGGGAAAGGGCGAGGTTGTTGCAATGAGCTCCCGCTTTGACCACCCTGGCCTCAACTGTGAGCCACTTGCTAACGGCCGTTTTGTCTGCATCGTCCCCGAAGCCCATCCGCTCCGTACACGGAAGACGATATCTGTTTCTGAAATCGTTCAGTACCCGCTCATCGGAATCGATCGGAACGATCCGTATGGACGTTTGATTTCTGACATCTTTAGCCAGCGTGACCTCGAATACCAGCTCACCATCCGCGCGCGGTTCGGAGTGACGGTGTGCTCACTGGTGAAGGCTGGGCTTGGAATTGCCGTGATTGATCAGTTCACCGTTGCAGACGGAGCGTTTCCGGGCATTAAGTTGATTGAAATCGACGGTCGCCCCTCTCTCAAGACTTGGATCATCACTAAAGCAGACTCGTCGCCAAGCGTTTTCGCGGCGGCGTTTGTCAAGCTTCTTCGGCAAGCAATGGCTGCTTAAGCCGATGCCGCCCCGTAGCTATTCTCCACGACAGCAATAACTTGAGGTTAGCCTCTCCGCTTGAAATGGTATTAGCGGGAGCGGTGCATCAAGCTTAAAGATCGGACGTGGGCTCAAAAATCAGAAGCGTCTTGCCCCGGGAAATTCGTCTGGACGTGCAGTATGTTTCATGATCGAGAACCGCACCTTTTGATTGGCTGGGCACTACGATCGCCAGCTCTTTCTTGCCTGAAATATGCAAGCGCGCAGCCGCGTCCAGCCGGACCGGCGACCAATACCACCCAGTCGACATTTTCGTTCTCGACACCGCTCCACTCGAAGACGTCTATCCCCTTTGTTCCGAGCGCATGACAGCCTTTGCCTTCAATCGATGGACTCACGCCGCATGAAGAGAACGCTTGCAAACTCGCCTAGCGAGGGACAATCCGGGACGGAATGCGACGTACTAGTCGCGGGCTCGGGAGCCGGTGCTCTGTCGGCCGCTGTCACCGCTGCCTTCCACGGCCTCAAGGTCATTGTTGCCGAAAAGGAGCCAGTGCTCGGCGGCACATCGGCTTGGTCGGGCGGGTGGATGTGGACGCCAAGGAATCCTCTCGCCCAGCGAGCCGGAATCGTCGAGGATGTGGAAGCGCCGTTGACCTACCTCCGCCACGTGCTGGGCAATAACTTCAACGAATCCAGAGTGGATGCCTTTCTCGAAGCTGCGCCCCACATGGTTGTCTTCTTCGAGCAGAAGACTGCGCTTCAATTCGAGGACGGCAATCGTATCTGTGATACCTATGGCAACGTTCCCGGCGCCGGTACAGGAGGACGTTCGGTCATCGCGGCTCCATTCGACGCGCGATTGATGGGTAGTCTCGTCAATCGGTTGCGCTTGCCGCTGCCCGAAACAACGTTCATGGGAATGACGATCCAGGCTGGTTCAGACCTGTCTGCGTTTATGAACATCACACGTTCCCCCCGCGCCTTTGCCCACGTCGCGCATCGCTTCAGCCGGCATTTGTTTGACCTCGCTTTTCATCGTCGCGGGATGCAACTGCGCAACGGCCTCGCGTTGGTAGGAAGGTTGCTCCGATCGGCCGCCGATCTCAACGTCGAGTTGCGCACATCCTCCCCGGTCATAAGGCTCATTGAAGGCGGCGGACGCATTTGCAGCGTCGTGCTCGGGACCGCAGAGGGTGAGATCGAGATCCGCGTCAGGCGTGGTGTCGTGCTTGCAACCGGCGGCTTCCCGCACGATCCGAAGCGCCGGAGCGAGCTATTTCCCGCTGATGAGGAGCATCGGACCCTTGCCGTTCCTTCAGCCACGGGCGACGGACTTCGCTTGGGTGAATCCGTCGGCGGACAGGTCGATACGGAACTAACTTCACCGGGTGCCTGGTGCCCTGTATCGCTCGTACCGTATCCGGACGGTACGATCGGCCGGTTCCCGCACATAATCGAACGGGGCAAACCGGGCATAATCGGCGTGCTCTCGAACGGCCAGCGGTTCTGCAATGAAGGCAACGGCTACCACGATTACGTTACCGCGATGTTGGATGGGATCCCGCAAGGACAGGAGGTCGCATCCTGGCTGATCTGCACACGAGCGTTCCAACGTCGCTACGGGCTGGGTATCGCGAGGCCGACGCCTATTCGGGTCGAGCCTTATATCCAATCCGGCTACATCAAGACCGGCCGGACCATCGCAGAGCTCGCCCAACGATGCGGGATCGATTCCAGAGGATTGGAACGAACCGTCGAGCAATACAATCTGCACGCCCGCCAAGGCGAAGACCCGGCGTTTGGCCGGGGCTCAACGCCATACAATCGTCTCCAGGGAGACGCAGGGCATGGACCAAATCCTTGCGTGGCGCCTCTCGATCCCAGTCCTTTCTTCGCTGTAAAG
>JAOAPT010000057.1 GCA_025463045.1 Candidatus Solibacter sp. | reverse complement strand
CGGTCCCCAAAATCTCGCCGCATTCAATTTTCTGAAGGCGATGGAAGCCCTCGATCGCGTGAACTATGAATTGCAGGCGCAGGCCGTGCACGATCTCCCCGGCCACGAAAAAGACATCTTCTACAGGTAGGCACGATCCTCCCGCACCCGACCCTCATAGGCACCGAGCCCCCAATCCGAACCGCGACCGTGAGGAAGCGGTGGCCACGTGACCACCGCTCCGTAACCGTCGCGGCTCCGACCGGTGTGCGTTCTTCAACGGAGTTCTTCATGGCCCCTTTCGGGGCAACAACAAGGCATGAAAATGCACGATGCTTCTTGGCGCCGTCATTTTCAGGGGAGCGTTGGCCCCCGCTACCTCTGATACACCCGCACCCAATCCACTTCCATCCGCGCGGGGAATTTCGTCTCCGCCGGATCTCCGCCCGCATTCCCGCCAATCGCCAAATTCAAAATCATATAGTGCGCCTGCCGGAATCCGTTCGTCCCGTCCCGGTTCGCCGCGCGATTCAAATCGGAATCGTTCATCACCTCACCATCCACCGTGATCACAATCCGATGCTCGTCCCAATCCATCCGCCACACGTGAAATTTGCTCGACCACGCCGGATCGTCGAACGCCGTCAGCGCCTTCTTCCGCGTGAACGACGCCGTCCGCTCCGCACCCTGCCAGATCAAATTCGCCAGCAGGGTCCCGCGGTAATACTCCATAATGTCCACCTCGCCACTCCGCGGCCATGGACCCTCCGCGCCGAGTGTCCAGAACGCAGGCCATAGCCCAGCGCGCGTATCGATCCGCGCGCGCATTTCGAACCGCCCGTAGCGCCACGCCTGAATCCCTTTCGTCGTCAGGCTCGCCGATGTATATTCCGCGAACTCGCGCCCGCGCGCCCAGTTCACGCTCCTCGCTTCGAAGGCCGGATTCGGCACGCGCTCGCGCCGCCCTTCGATGATCAGCATGCCGTGTTCGCACCACGCATTTTCCGGGCGGTACCACTGCAGCTCCTGATTGCGCACGAACCCCGTCTCATACGTCCAGTGCGCCGGGTCGGGACGGCCATCGCGATCGAATTCGTCGCTCCACACCAGCTTCCAGCCATCGCTCTGCCCGAGCAGCGCGGGCGCCAGCAATATCGCCGCCACCATTAGGGACCGAGACATGCGAGCACCTCGCGGTAGAACTCGGGATGCGATTTCCAGGATTGCGCGGTGATCAATCTGCCATCGCGCACCGCCGCCTTCTCGCTGTAAATTCCGCCCGCGCGTTCTACCTCCAGGCACACGTGCGGGTGGCCGGTGACAGTATGGCCGCTCGTCAATCCCGCGGCGACCAGCACCTGAATCCCGTGCCCGATCGCGCAGATGCACTTGTTCTGCCCGGCGAATTCGCGCACCAACGAGAGCAGGCTCGCGTCATTGCGCAGGTACTCCGGCGCGCGCCCGCCGAGAATGATGATGGCGGCGAATTCCTTGGCGGCGACCGCTGTGATCGCGATGCGCGCCTCCACCGAGTGCCCCGGCTTTTCCACGTACGTGTCCCAGCCGGGTTCGCTATCGTGGAACACCATGTGGAGCCGGCGCCGGGCGGGCGCCGCGATCACGGGTTCCCAATTTGCCTCGAGGAATCTCTGGCAGCCGTACAGCGCTTCATAGCTGTCTCCGCCGTCGCCGGTTACGAACAGGACCTTGCGGCTCATGCAGAGCCAGCATACCGCGCGGCTCTGCCAGAATGATAGGGGAATGGCGGCAGAAACGGCGGACGTGGTGATCATCGGAGGCGGCGCTGCGGGGCTGATGTGCGCCATCGAAGCCGGCAGGCGCGGACGCCGCGTCGTTGTGCTCGAGCAGAATCGGCAGGTGGGACGCAAGATCCTGATCTCCGGCGGCGGCCGCTGCAATTTCACCAACCTGCACACCACGCCCGCGAACTTCATCTCCGCCAACCCCCACTTCGCGAAATCCGCGCTGGCCCGCTACACCCCGCGAGACTTCATCGGGCTGGTGGAGCGCCACGGCATTCGCTATCACGAGAAAACCCTCGGCCAGCTATTCTGCGACGATTCGGCCGCCCAGATCGTCGGCATGCTCGAAACCGAGTGCGCCGCAGCAGGAGTCGAGATCGTGACCGATTGCCGCGTGCTCGCGATCGGCGCCGGATTCACCATCGAGACGTCGGCCGGTACGATCCGCACTCAGTCGCTCGTGATCGCCAGCGGCGGCCTCTCGATCCCGAAGATCGGCGCGACCCCGTTCGGATACCAGATCGCCCGCCAATTCGGCCTGCGCCTTGTCGATTGCCGACCCGCGCTCGTCCCTGTAACCTTCACCCGCGAAGACCGCGATCGCTTCGCCGACCTCGCCGGAGTATCGGCCGACGTCGCCGCACGCACAAACGGGCACAAGTTCCGCGAGAAGCTACTCTTCACCCACCGCGGCCTCAGCGGCCCCGCCATCCTTCAGGCGTCCTCCTACTGGCGACCCGGCGGACCCGTCGAGATCGATCTCCTCCCGGACGTTGACCTCCCCGCGGCACTCCGCGCTTCACGCGCAGAAATCCGTACCGTGATCGGCCGATTTCTGCCCAAACGTCTGGCCGAGCGTTGGTGCGAAGTACACAAAATCCAAGGCCCGTCGATCGGCCTCAGCGATCGCGAACAGCAAGCCATCTCCGCCGGATTGCACTCCTGGCAGGTCCGTCCGGCCGGCACCGAAGGCTACGAAAAAGCCGAGGTCACCGCCGGAGGCGTCGATACCGCGGAGCTCTCCTCGAAGACCATGGAGACTCGCAAAACGCCCGGACTCTACTTCATCGGCGAGGTGGTCGATGTCACCGGGCACTTGGGCGGATTCAACTTCCAATGGGCGTGGGCGAGCGGCGTGGCAGCCGGGCAGGCCGCATAATGCTTCACTTCATCTTTTGGACGATAGCCTCCACATAATCCTGGGTTTCCTTGATATCCGGAATGCCATTCTTCTGGTCAACCGCAGCCGGCCCGGCATTGTACGCCGCGAGCGCCAGCTTGATGTCGCCCTTATACCGATCGAGCAATTGCTTGAGGTATTTCGCCCCCGCTTCGATATTTTGTTTGGCGTCGAAGGGGTCGTCCACCTGGAACTGCTGGGCCGTCGCCGGCATAAGTTGCATCATGCCTTTCGCGCCCTTCGGAGACACGGCGCACGGGTGCTTGCCCGACTCCTGTTCGATCACCCCACGCAGCAGTTTGGTCTGCAGTTGATTCCCCTGCGCCGCGCCATCGATCATCGGCGCAAGTTCGATCTCAGGCAGAGGATCGCATTCTGGAGCTTCCGCGCTTCCCCCGCGCCATTCGACCGCCATTTCCATCTGCTTGCGAACCGCCGCCCGCTGGATTTCCATCGCGGCGCGCTGCTTCGCCATCGCAGTCTGAAACGTCTCGGCGGGCTTATCGGCG
>JAOAPT010000049.1 GCA_025463045.1 Candidatus Solibacter sp. | reverse complement strand
CTCCCCACGGCATTGTTCGGCGGCGGCGGAGGCGAGTTGAAGGGCGGACGCCACCTGCACTATCCGAAGGACACGCCGCTGAATAATCTGCTGGTCAGCATGCTCGCCATGGGCGGCGTGCGCACCGAGCACTTCGGCGACGCCACCGGCGAACTCGAACATCTGACCGGCGTTTAAGAAATGCGCAAGGTTCGTGCGATGCAAGCGTCTCACGCAATGGAATCGAACCAGTCAGAGCCGCGACCGTTAGGGAGCGGTGGTCGCGCGGAGGGACCACCGCTCCCTAACGGTCGCGGCTTGGTTTGGGTCGTCGCCCTTCTTCTCCTCGCCGCCTTCACAGCCTCGGCCGCCGATTTGCGTCTCGTTGAAGCGCTCAAGCGGCGCGATCGTAAGGCCGTGACCACGCTGCTCGCGCAGCATGTGGACGTCAACGCCGCGCAGCCTGATGGAGCTACCGCGCTTTCCTGGGCGAGCTATCTCGACGATCGCGAATCGGCCGACCTGCTGCTTGCCGCCGGCGCCAAAGTGGAAGTCGCCGACGAGTACGGCGAGACGCCGCTGACGCTCGCCGCGGCCAACGGCAATGCTCCGCTAATCGCGAGGCTCCTCAAAGCGGGCGCCAATCCGCACGCCGCGCGATGGGACGGCGAGACTGCGCTGATGATCGCCGCTTCGGCGGGCAGCGTGCCGGCGGTGAAGGCGTTGATCGACGCGGGCGCGGATGTCAACCTCGCCGAATCGCGCAAGGGACAGACCGCCCTGATGTGGGCCGCCGCCGAGAGTCACCCCGACGTCGTCCAACTGCTGATCGACAGCCACGCGGAAGTGAACGCACAATCGAAGAGCGGCTTCAACGCGCTGGTCTTCGCCGCCGTGAAAGACGATCCGAAATCCATACAGAAGCTTCTCGCCGCGGGCGCCGACGCGAATTACGCGCTGCCTGATGGAGCGAAAGTGCTGCTGATCGCCGCGACACACAAGAGTCCGAAGGCCGCGGCAGCGCTGGTCGATGGCGGCGCCGACCCGAACGTCGCCGATCCAACGGGCAACACGCCGCTGCACATTGCTGCGCGTTCCGGCGATACGGAATTGCTCAAGAAACTGCTCGCCAAGGGAGCTGACGCGAACGCGCGCACCACGAAGACGGGCGGCGCCGGCCGCGGGGGCGGCGGATTCCGTTTCGTCACCGGCGAACAGACTCCGCTGATGGTCGCGGCCAAGGCGAACAAGGTGGATGCGATGCGCGCTTTGATCGCGGGCGGCGCGGATCCGAAACTCAAAGCGCAGGACGGCAGCACGCTCCTCATGACCGCGGTGAATAGCGGACACGTGGAGCCTGTGCAGTACGCCTGGGAATTCGATCAGGACGTGAAGGCGATGGCGGGAAGCGGCAGCACGATCATGCACTTCGCCGTGACCGGCACGATGCAGAACTCCACGCAGCCGGAGATCTGCAAGGTGATTCAGTTCCTCGCCGATAAGGGCGCCGCGCTCGACGAACGCGACGGCCGCGGCCGCACTCCGATCGATCTCGCCGACGGTCTGCCGATCGACAAAGCGGTGGACCTGCTCACCGAATTGATCAAGAAGAGCGGCGCCACCCCAAAAAAGCCCTCGCGGCGATAGCCCCATTTCGCCGTATGCCGGAAGCGCCTCCGGCGGCGTAAGCTGAAGGAAGAGGGCGGGACCTGTGGACTGTGTTTTTCTGAGTTGCCTCGATCACGATGTACGTTGTTTCGCATCGATGCTCGGTCCGAGCCAGATCCGCGTGCATGGCGCACAGACGCTGGAGATGGCCGACTTTCTGCTGCTCGCGACGGGCGGTACGGTGCTCCTGATGGATACCCAGTTTGCGGACGGCGAGTGGCGCGATGCGCTGGCGATGACGCGCCGGGTGCATCCGCAGGTTGCTCCGCTGATCTGCGCCGACTTGGAAGATCGAGGCCTGCTCGAGAGCGCCGGCGATCTCGGCGCGCTCGATATCCTGTGGCGTCCGCTCGAGGTGGAGCGCCTGCGCGCGGGCATTCGCGCCGCCCATGAGGTCGCGATCGAACGTCTGGGAACTACACCGCGGCTGTCGCTTTAAGCGCGTTCGCAACGGCGTCCCACAATTGCGGCATTCGGAACGGTTTGAGCAGCACTCCGGGCGGGCTGCCCTCCTTGTCTCCGCTCATGAAGAGGAACGGCAGCTCCGGCTTGCGGGCGCGCAGTTTCAACGCGAGGTCCTGGCCGTTCATGCGGGGCATGCGCACATCGGTGAGCACGAGTACAATTTCAGCGGCGTGCTGGTCGAAGATCGTCAGCGCGTCCACCGGGTGATTCGCTTCGAGCACGGTATAGCCCGCGAGGCGAAGCATTCGCGCCGTCAACTCGAGAATGCCGGCGTTGTCCTCAACGACCAGGATCGTGCCGCCTGCTTGCATGCCTCAGGATACGTGCGCGAGCGGCATTTTCCCATCCGGTGAAATGGGGATATCGCGAGTGAACCCTGCGGCGAGGCCGCATGACTCAACCGGAAGGGTCGCAAAATCCATAAACGTACTAACTGAATGGCATGAAAAGTACTGCGGGTTGGCGTACTGCCAAAGTACGGCAAGGACTTACGTCAGGCCGGGTCGATCGGGCATGCTGGATCAAGCAGACAGATCATGAGACCGGAAACCGATTACTACGAAGTCTTACAGATCAGCCGCAAGGCGGATATCGAGACGATTCACCGGGTCTATCGCATGATGGCCGCGCGCTTCCACCCGGACAATCCCCGCACGGGGGACACGGAGATTTTTCTTCGCCTGAAGCACGCCTACGAGGTACTTTCCGACCCGGAGCGCCGGATGCGCTACGACGCGACGCAGGAGTTGGAAGAAGAAGCGCCGCTGCCGATTTTCGAGTTGAAGGATTTCGTTCACGGCCTGCGTGGAGAAATGAACCGGCGAATGGGAGTGTTATCTCTGCTCTACAATCGCCGCCGCGCGGATGAAGATCACCCCGGCCTTTCCATCATGGATCTGGAGAAGCGGATGGCCTTCCCACGCGAGCATCTGAACTTCGCCTTGTGGTACTTGCGAGCGAAGGGGTACGTGCGGCAGGAGGACAACTCCGATTGCGGGATCACCGCCGATGGCATCGATTTCATCGAATCGCATTCGTCGCACGATGAGCTGATTAAGCGTTTGATTCACGCGGGCCCGGCCACCGAGCCCTCGTTCGCGGAGGAGACGGTTTTCCAGACGACCGCGGCAGGCGTGGCGAACTAAGTATCGTCGCGAAAGTCCGTCGAAAATGCGAGCCCAAATCGGAGCCGCGACCTTTAGGGAGCTAGGGAGCGATGGCCACGCGACCACCGCTTCCTGACGGTCGCGGCTCTGATTGAGTGCTCGGCATTTCTCATTGAGGTCGCGGGCGGTTCGCGCAAAGTCGACCGGCCAGGAGGCCCGTCCTACTCGCGCGGGTCGGGCTTAATGGCGACCGGCTGCGTGTAGGTCTGGCCGTCGACGGTGAGCCGGACGGTGTATTGGCCGGGGGGCAGTACGGCAGCGCCACCGCGTCCACCGCCACCACCACCGCGTCCCCCACGTCCGCCGCGACCGGGATCGGGTGCGGGTGTTGCTGCGGTGCAGGCGTCGGGTGCCGGTGCAGCTCCGCCGCCGCGACCGAAGCCGCCGGCGCCGCGTCCGGCGGACGCGCCGAGTACCTGTCGATGCATCCCGGATGTCGCCGCCGGAGGCTGCGCCGGCGGCTGCCACGTGGCCACAATTGTCAGGGTATTCGTGTCGGGCGGGCGCACCGGCGTATCGCTCGCGGCGCAACCGCGCACCGCTCCGGCGCCATCCAACAGTTCGATTTTCAGCGGCTGGCGTGCAGGCGATTTCAGCCAGTAGTAGGCGACCACGCCCGCCGGCGGATTCTCCATCTGCGGTTCCTCGGGCGGCATCGGCATGCCGTTCATGCTGCCAACGCGCGCGGCGTATGTCAGACCGGGCGCGAAGAGGTACGCGTTCGACGAGACGATCTGCGAACCCTGAGCGGCGATCTGGCGGAGTGCGGACATCTGATCCATCACCCAGAAGCCGCGGCCGAAGGTGGCGATCGCGAGATCGTCGCCGTGCACCAGGATGTCGCGCACGGAGGTGACGGGCATGTTGGCCTGCAGCGGCTGCCATTGCGCGCCATCGTTGAACGAGACGTAAACGCGCAGCTCGGTCGCCGCGTAGAGCAGGCCCTTCGCCTGCGGATCTTCCTTCACGGAGTTGACGTACGCGCCCTCGGGAATTCCGGCGGTGACGTTCTGCCAGGTCTTGCCGCCATCGTGCGTGCGGTAGATGTACGGCTTGTTGTCGGCGATGCGATGGCGATCCACGGAGGCGTACGCGGTCTCGGCATCGAAGTGCCCGGCCTCGATCTGCGACACCTTGCTCCACGGGGTGAGCGCGGGCGGAGTCACGTTGATCCACGTTTTGCCATCGTCGCGAGTGACGTGGATCAGGCCGTCGTCGGTGCCGGCCCACACGGTCGCGGCCTGGAGCGGCGACGGGCCCAGCGTATACACGACACCAAAATGATGCGTCATCGGCTGATCGATATCCTTCGCCGTGATGGCGTCGAGATTCGCGGGCACGGGCGGATTGAGACGCGCGAGATCGGGGCTGATCTTCGCCCAGGTCTTGCCGCGATCGCGCGAGCGCATTACGAATTGATTCGCGTAGTAGAGCGCCTCGTCGGCGAGTGAGAAGACTTGCGGCAGCGTCCACGTCTTCCGGTTCGGATCGTCGGGATCGGGCTCTGGAAGTTGTCCGCCGGTCGGCGTGGCGACGTTGAGATTCTGATCGCAGCGCCCGTTGCCGCTGCCATAGAGAATGTTGCCGTCCTTCGGGTCGGGCACGACGGTGGCGCTTTCGCCGGCGAGGCAGGAGGGTTCCCAGTTGCGCAGGGTGAGCACGCCTTCGCGCGAGAAGGTGCTGACGGCGACGCCGCCGGAATCCTGCTGCGCGCCGTAGAGCCAGTAGGGGAAGCGATTGTCGGCGGACACGTGATAGATCTGCGCGGTGGGCTGGTTGTACCAACTGCTCCACGTGGTCGAGCCATCGACGCTGACGGCGGTACCCTGGTCGCTCGAGAGCACCATGCGGTTGTGATCCCTGGGATTGATCCAGAGCTGGTGATAGTCGTCGCCGCCGGGTCCGCCCTTCACAGGGACGAAGGTCTTGCCGGCGTCGGTGGTCATGTAGGTGGTGGTGTTGATGACGTAAGCGCGATCGGGATTGATGGGGTCGACGGTGACGGATTCGAAATACCAGCCGCGTCCCCAGAGTCGATTCTCGGAATTGACGAGACGCCATGTGGCGCCTGAATCGTCGGAGAGATAGACGCCGCCGCCGGTGTTGGTGGCGCCGCCCGCGCGTCCGCCGCCGCCCGTGGCGCTGGGTGCGATGGCCGCGCCGGTGTCGTCGACCACGGCCCAGACGCGCTTGGGATCGCTGGGCGAGACGGCGATGCCGATCTTGCCGACGTACGGGTCGGTGGGCAATCCGCTGGTGAGCTGCTTCCAGGTGTCGCCGCCATCGATCGATTTGTAGAGGCCGCTGCCGGGCAGATTGGCGGGCGCGTACACGGACCATGGCGGACGGCGCGTCGCCCACAGGGTGGCGTAGATCTCGCGCGGATTTTTCGGATTGATGGCGAGATCGATGGCGCCAACGTTCTCCGGGTTGTCGGTCTTGAAGAGGACCTTCTTCCACGTCGCGCCGCCATCGGTGGTGCGATACACGCCGCGATCGGGCGAGGGCGCGTAAACATGTCCGAGCGCGGCGACGAACACGCGATTGGCATTCGTCGGGTCGACCACGACGCGGCCGATCTGGCGCGTGGCGTCGAGCCCGATGTGCGTCCACGTCTTCCCCGCGTCAATCGATTTGTACATGCCCGTGCCGTAGGAGTGCTGACTGCGAATGTCGGGTTCGCCGGTGCCGACGTAGATGATATTCGCGTTCGATGGCGCGACGTCGATCGCGCCGATCGAGCCGATCGGGATGCCCTGATCGGAGATCGGGAACCAGGTGCGGCCGGCGTTGACGGTCTTCCACACGCCGCCGCCGACGGAGCCGAAGTAGTATGTGTCGGGTTGGTCGGCGTGCCCGGCGACGCCGTAACAGCGTCCGCCGCGAGTGGGTCCAACTTCGCGCCATCGCAATCCGGCGAGGAGGCCGGCGGGATACTGACCGGACGAGGCGGGCGGCTGGGCGAGAATTGCGAATGCCAGCGCGATGGCCAGACACAGCGGTGTGAGAGACACGTACCTGCGCTTGCGAGCTGCCATGAGTTGCTCCTGTTTGCTTGCTCCTGTTTCGGGGTAGTATAGCGAACCCGGGAGCGGGGGCGCTCAATGGCGGTGCACGGCGGGCTTCAGCAACTCTTCGAGGAGTGGAGTCTGCGGGTACGCGTGGCCGCGATAAAGGCGGAAGCCTTCGCCGTAAGTGAGGCCGGCGAGGGCGCCGCGTTCGCGCGTCCAGCGATCCATTTCGTCGAGGTAGTTGTCGGTGCCGTGATGCTGGGCGAGCCATTTGCGCTGGCTGGCGTGCTCGGCGAGCATGGCGCGTTTGTTCGCGATCGCGGGTGCGACGTCGACGATGAAGTCGGGTGTGATGAGCGCGCCATCGCGATTGCGTCCGGTGATCGGGTCCATGAAATAAAGATGCGGGATGCGATCGAGCGGCGCGGCGGGGGATTGCGCGCGCGTGTCGTAGTTGGGCGCGGGTGCGGCGAAGCAGGCGTCGCGAACGAGCGCGCTGGCGGCCTCGTGATCGCAGAGGTAATCGATGGGCGAGGCGGTGAGGACGAGATCGGGCCGCGCGGCACGGAGAGCTTCGGTGACGCGGCGGCGCGACGGATCGTCGCGGAAGATGGCGAGGTCGCGGAATTCAAGGCAGAGATAGCGTGCGCCGATGAGGGCGGCGGCGCTCGCTGCTTCGCGGCGGCGGACGGCGGCGATCTCGTCGGGCGGGAGGTCCTTCGAGCCGCAATCGCCGGGCGTGAAGGTCTCGATGGTGAGGTCGTGACCGAGCGCGGAGAGCAGCGTCATCGTGCCGCCCGCGAGGAACTCGACGTCGTCCGGGTGTGCGTGAATTGCGAGGATGCGGGCCATGAGAATACACTAATACGCAAACCCACATGACAACACAACAAACGGCCGAACAACTCGGCGTGCGATTTGAAAAGCAGACGCCGGGGTATCTGAATCTGTGCATCCGGTCGGGCAAGCAGTTGATTTGCTCCGGGCACGTGAGCACGCTGAAAGGCAAGCTGGGCGCGGGCCTGACAACCGAGGAGGGCTACGGTGCGGCGCGGGATTGCGCGGCCAAGATTCTCAATTCGGTCTGGAATGCGCACGGCACGCTGGAGGGTTTGCGTGTGATCAAGCTGCTGGGCTGCGTCAACTCGGCGCCGGACTTCATCGAGCATCACCTGGTGATTAACGGGGCGAGCGATCTGCTGCACGCGATCTTTGGGAAGACAGGCGATGGCTTTCACGCGCGCTCGGCGCTTGGTTTCGCGTCGCTGCCCACTGGAGTCGCCGTGGAAGTGGAAGCGATCTTTGAGATAAAGGATTGAGCGAGCGTCCGAGCCGCGACGTGCCTCGCGCTTTGGCGAGCAAGGGAGCCGTGGTCGCCGCGGAGTGACCACCGCCGTTGTTCGCTCTAGAAGACCAGGCGCGCGCCGAGTTGGATCGCGCGCGGGCGGTTGGACTGTGCGGTGATCGTACCGAAGCCGGAGTTGGTGCCCTGCATGTTCGGCGATGCGAAGGTCGGGTGGTTGATCACGTTGAAGAACTTGCCGCGCAATTCGAAGCGGACGCGCTCGGTGAAGGCGAAGCGCTTCAGAGGTACGCGGCTCCGAGCCTCGCTGGCGCGGCGATGGCAAGGCGATCGTCTATATCGGATCAAGGCAGATGCTGATGGAGACGAGCGTTACCACCGGTGGAAGTTTCTCCGCCGATCTCGTCGACCGACCTGTTCACGTACGATGTCGCGCCGGACGGCAAGCACTTCCTGGAGAATCAGTACGTCAAGCCCGAGCAGGCGATACCCCTGAACATCGTGTTGCGCGTCGCGGGTTCGACGGCCAGGTAAGCGGACCTACTCGTTGCGCAAGGCTGGAACCGGCGTTGGCGGACGAGCCGAACTGGCTGGCAGCGAAGCCGTCGCCGATGACGATCACGGCGTCCTTCCCCGGTGTGCACTCGGCGTCGCTGAAGGTGCGGCCGAACGCTGGTTTCGCCCGGAAGACTGTGAAGAGATCGGGATCGGAAATCGTCGCGATAACAGCCTGCGGACGGCTACCGCCGCCGAGATGAAGACTGCGGCAGGTATAAGTGGCCATGGCTTCGAAGACATGGTTCTGCTTGCGCCAGACGAGATAGTTGGCGACTGACACGGAGAAGCTTTTGAATCCGGGAAACGCGGCGGCGGGCGGGACATGATGGACGGTGATGATGGAATCGGAATCGGAGAAGGGGAAGCGGCTTTAACAGGACGGCGTTCACCACGCTGAAGATCGCGGTGTTCGCACCGATCCCCAGAGTGAAGACGGCAAGCGCGGAAAGCGTGAAGCCGGCGTTCTTGCGAAGCACGCGCAGCGCGTGGGCGAGTGATTGGAAGAAGTCCTTCATGGCGAATCCGTGTGGATGCATGCGTTGCACCGCCCCGGACTACATTGCGCGTCATAGGCTTACGGGTTGAGATGGACGCGATGACGTCCGGGATTGGGAAAACTGTGTCCGGCGGCCGGAAGGACGGACGGGGAGGAAACGAGGCGGGCCAGACCGCGGCGCGACCTGGCCCGCACGCAATTATTGGTTCGGTCTGCCGGATCCGGACTGCACCGGAATCTGGCGGCGGTTACTCTGTTC
>JAOAPT010000021.1 GCA_025463045.1 Candidatus Solibacter sp. | reverse complement strand
CCCCGGTTCGGATCGCGGAAATTCGGCGAACACTTGAAGCAGGCATTCCCGCTGTGCGACAACATTTCGATCGATTACGCGGTGTTGGAGAAGGCGAAGGGCGTCCACGGGATCGCGGCGGGCGATTTCGGCTGGAACGACGTGGGGAGTTGGAACGCGGTTTACGAACTGCTGGAACGCGATGCCCAAGGAAACGCGATCGCGCTGGAATCGATTGCGCTGGATTCCCACAATAATTTCGTGGATGCGCGGGGGAAGGTGGTTGCGTTGGTGGGTGTACACGATTTGATCGTGGTCGACACGCCGGACGCGCTGCTGGTCGCCTCGCGGGATCGCGCCCAACAGGTGGGCGACATCGTGAAGGCACTCGAAAGCCGCAATCGCCACGATCTGCTGTAGATCCTGAGCTATAGGCGAAGTACAGCGAGCGCCAATCGGAGCCGCGACGGTTACGGAGCGGTGGTCACGCGACCACCGCTCACTGACGATCGCGGCTCGGATGGGCGTTATCGCAGCCCGCCAAATTTTACGCCGGACACTATCCCCGGCTGCTCCCACCGCTACCCCCGCAAGGTTAATTCTTTCCTATTTCCGTTGGATAGCAGGGAAAATAGTTCTTTGTTTATGGTGCTTTAGAAAGAATATTTAGGGATCATTTCCGTCTATTTTCGGCTATAGTTGTGAAATAGTACGTAAGGTACCTAAATAGTGCGCTGTTTGTATTGCGGCAAAGAAATCGGAGCATTTCGGCTGCTACGGGACAGCGAGTTTTGTGGCGCCGCTCATCGCAAGAATTATGGGGAGCGATTGGGCAAGGCACTACACAAGATCGCCGAACCGGAGCCTCCGCCGGCACCAATCGCTACCTTTGTGTCCATGATGCCGGTGCAGGAAGGCCGCCACACCAGCACGTTCGTTCCAGCCCAACCCTTTTCCATCAACTTACATAAAACGATTGTCGAATGGCCGCTTCAAGTGGCAGGTCACCTTGGCCAGAAACATCGTTCGCTGCGCAGCACGCCGTCATCGACGGAGATGCGCTCGCGGATGGATAGCGATCCGCAGGTGGGACGGGCGACGGTGCAGTTGCCGCGCCTGGAGGCCGAACCGACGGTCGAACCGCCGCCGGCCGCCGCGCCCGTTGAAGCGATCCCCCCTTTCCGCGGACGCTGGGCCGCATCCGCCATGGCGGAACCTGCCGCGCGGATGGTGTACGCATCGAGCGCTGTTGCACCGCGGATCTCGCTGGCTCCGCGTCTGGGCAACGTGATCGAGATGCCGTTGGGACGGCGGCGCTTCGAGGAAATGGCGGCATGCACCGCGCCTGGGCCGGAAGCTGTGACGGTGTTCGTACGGTCTTCGACCGCACTGACCCCGATCTCGGTGATGGCGGCGCGTCGCGAAATCGCGCCGGTACAGATCGCCGACTGGATGCGGACTCTGCCGGTTGCCGGGTTTGTAGGGTCGCCGTCGGCCGAGGCAGTGGTCGATTTCGTGCGTCCTTCAACGGCGTTGACGCCGGTGGAGATGACGGCGGCTGCGTTGCGGATGCCGAGAGCTCTTGCTTCGCTTTGCGACGTTGACAGGCGACAAGAAACGATCGCCTGTCCCACTTGGGTGGCGGCCCCGGAAGCGCAACCGGCGGAACGGTTCCTGCAGGTGGCATCGGACCTGGCACCGTTGGTGAACGCGGTGCACGAGGTTCGGCTGCAGCTACCGCGGATTGCGGCGGCGATCGAACCGCTGCCGGTGCCGGTGCCCGACGAACCGCTGGTAATCCCGGCAATCTGCCTGCAAGCTATGCCCTCGCCCACCGCCGAGCCGGTCTGCCTGTTCGTGCGCAGCAGCGAGGCCGCGTTCGTCACGATGGAGTTGCCGTTGGCGCTCCCGGTGCTGGGACTCGAGCCGGCGCTCCCTTATATACCGTGGGTCGCGGCGATGCAGCGCGTAGGGGCTGCGGAACCGGTGATGAGCGGCGTACAGCCGCGCACCGCGTCGCTGCCGGTGGCTCCGATTTCGACGGCGGTGCTGCTGGCGTTGCCGGAGATTCCGACCCCGTCCGAGGAACTGTTCGGGATGGGAGCGGCGCTACAGGGTCCGGCGGCCGAACCGGTGGAGTCGATGGCGATCGCGGCGGAGAAGGCCGTGCCGGCGGCAATGGCGGCTGCGTTCCGCGTACCGGATGCCGCGGTATTCGCATTGGCCGAGCGCAATGGCGCACCGGCGATGGCGGGTCCGATGGCGAGCCTGGCGGCGCAACCGGCGGAATCGCTGCTGGTCGCTTCGTCCGCGGACGCGCTCGATGTCCAGCCCCGGATGCGGGTGCTGGAATTCACGATCGAGGCGAGCGGAGATCTGGTGGTACCGGGTTTCGATGCTCCGGGAATCGCGCCCAAGGTATCGGAACCGGCCGCGGCGTTGCCGCACCGGATGGCACCGCAGCCGATGACCACGATCTCGGTGAAG
The DNA here is from genome assembly GCA_025463045.1 of Candidatus Solibacter sp. Classification (GTDB taxonomy): domain Bacteria; phylum Acidobacteriota; class Terriglobia; order Bryobacterales; family Bryobacteraceae; genus Solibacter. The sequence goes on along the minus strand of JAOAPT010000021.1, from coordinate 4,515 downwards.
GCGCCCAAGCCGGAACACAAGCGAATTCTGCCCACGCTGCCGCAACCGGGAATGCTGCCGGTGGAATTCCACGCGCAACGGTTGCGCGGCGTGGTGTACGAGAATCCGGAATGGAAGACATCGCGGCTGGCGCCGGTGCCTCCGAAGTTCGCGGTGCGGCCCGTGTTCGGCAAGCTGGAAGAGCCCGCGCCGCAGCCGAAGCCTGTAAAGCAGGAGCCGGAGTTCGTCAAGACATTCAGCAATCCGGCGAAGCGGCCGTCGGCATTATGGCTGATGGCGGGCAAGATCGCTGCCGGCGTGCTGTTGGCATCGAGCTTGTGGTACGCCTACAGTTTCCGCGCGCACGTTGGGGGCGGAGTGGAAGTCGCGGGTTCGACATCGGCGGCGATGCCGTCGAGCGGACGGAACGAAGTGACGTCCGTCACGCGGGGCGCTGCGCAATCCGGGACGTCGGGCGGGCCGGTCGCGTGGGTGCGGCAGACGCTGGCGAAACGTGCGTCGGTGGAAGTGACCGATCATTTCCGGGACGGAATGATCGGATGGGGCAGCAAGGGAACGAGCAGTGCGCCGGGGTGGTCACATCATCCGGACGGTTATATCGTTCCGAGTTCGCTGGCATTCTTCCGTCCGAGCATGAACTTCAAGGATTACCGGTTCGAGTTCTTCGGACAGATCGAAAACAAGGGAATGAGTTGGAGCGTGCGCGCCAAGGATCCGAACAACTATCACGCGATGAAGGTCGCGGTGGTGGAAGCGGGCCTGCGGCCGTTCGTCGCGCTGGTGCACTGGGATGTGATCGACGGCAAGGCGGGGAAGCAATCGCGAACGCCGCTGAACATCATGGTGCACAACAATCGTCCGATGCAGGTGGCGGTAGAGGTGGACGGCACCCGGCTGGTCACTTCGATTGACGGCGAAGAGGTCGAGACGATGACCTACACGACGCTCGCGAGCGGCGGCGTGGGCTTCTTCGCGGACGCCAACGAGCGCGCGCGGTTGTACTGGATGAGAGTTTCCAAGAATGACGATTGGCTGGGCCACGCCTGCGGTTTCCTGGCCGGCCAGGACGCGACGCGGGCCACGGCGGAGTTACGGGGACCGCAATTCCCCGGCGACTCGCCCATGCCCGGAATGCCCGGCCGATTCCCAGGCGAAGACAATACCATGATGGCAGCCGTCTGGGCCGGCTTGCCCTATCTGCGTGCCGCACAAAAGGCACGTGCTTCCAACACTCGGAGGACTCAACGATGGAATACGTAGCAACCGAAACCAATGGGATCTCGATGCCTCCGGGCGTGACCCCGATCACCGACCTGAAGAATCAGAAGCGCGCCAACAAGACACTCTCCAAGGCCGTATCGCTGCACTTGGAAGGCAAGTTGGAATCTGCCGCGCGCCTGCTCACCAAGGCGGTGGAGGATGGCGAGAAGGAGCCGTCGCTCTATTCCGCGCTGGGACACATTCAGTATGAGATGCGCGATTACGAAGCGGCGTCGCGGACCTACGGGCAGCTCTCCGAGATCGATGCGCAGCACCGCACGGCGCATTTCAACCGCGGCGTGTGCCTGGGAAATCTGAAGCAGTGGACGGAAGCGGCCGATGCGTTCCGTCGCGCGTTTGACGCCGACGCGTCACGCAGCGATGCGATGCTCGGCTTGGGAGTCGCGCTGATTCACGATGGGCGTCCCGCGGAAGCGCTGATGCCGCTGGAGAAGTATCTGAGTCTGTTCCCGAATCACGAACAGGCGCTGTTCGGCCAGGCGGTCGCGCTACAGCAGACGGGCAAGCACGCCGAGAGCGTGGAGCAATATCGCAAGGTGCTGGCGCGCAATCCGAAATGCGAAGAGGCGCTCTCTAACCTGGTAGCGATGTTCATCGAGAAGAAAGATCACGAGAGCGTGCGCCGGTATGCGGAGATGCTCTGCGAGTTACACCCCGATTCCGCGGTCGCGACGGAAGCGCTGGCGACGCTGGCGTTTCAGGCCGGCGATTATCTGACGGCGGCGCGGCACTGCCGCACGCTGTGCGAGACGGCGCCGGACCGGTTCGAGAACTGGTTTAACCTGGGCGTGGCGAACCACAAGATCGGGAACTACGATAAGGCGGCGCAGGCGTACAAGCAGGCGGCGAGCCTGCAGCCTTCCAGCGCGCAGTCGCATTTGAATTTGGGTGTGGCGCAGCAGGAGTTGAACGATCTGGCGGGAGCGCGCACGAGTTACGAGCACGCGCTGAATATCGATCCGAACCAATCCGGCGTGTTGTGGAACCTGGCGCTGGTACTGGAGCAGCAGGGCGAGCGGCAGTGGGCGGAGAAGTTGTACGCGCGGATCAACGAAGATGCTCCCGAGTGGGGCGACGCAAGTTTCCGGTTGGGATACCTGAGGCTGCTGCGGGGCGACTACGTGAACTCCGCGGAGGCGTTCGAAGCGTGCCTCTCGCGGCGGCTCGACTGGCCGGAAGCGCACTTGAATGCGGGCATCGCGTACGCGCGCAGCGGCAATGCGGCCGCGGCGCGGAAGAGCTTCCAGGAGGCGCTGACGCTCCGTCCCGATTCGTCGGACGCGGTGCGCGGCCTCGCGGCGCTGGCGCTCGAGCAGGAAGAGTTCGCGGAGGCCTACGGCTTGCACCGGCGGCTGATCGAGCTCGGCGAGCATAGTCCCGAGCTGTTCTACAATGCGGGGCTGATCTGCCAGAAGCAGGGACAGACGCAGGATGCGGTCGGGTTCTACCAGCAGGCCCTGAACGAAGATCCGCAGTTCGCCGAGGCGTTGTTGAATTTGGGACACGCGCTGATGGCGATGGGGCAGGAGGAAGAGGCGCGGAGCTACTGGCGGCGCGCGATCCGCGAGAAGCCCGAGTTGGCGCAGACGTACTTCGAGCCTCCCGTGGCGTAGATCGGCGAGGTCATCCGCCCGGACGGCAAGCCATAGCCCCGCACTGAAGGGAAGATGGTGTAGCTGCCTTTGCCGAGCCCTGTAAATTCGAAAGATCCGTCATTCGCCAGCGTTATTCGAGCATTCCTGCAGCAGGCCGAAGGATAGGATTTGGCGTGCGTTGAATAAGTGGTGCCAGTGAGTCCAGCCACGGATTCGAATCGGTTCGTCGGTCTTTTCGCCAGGCTCAATTGGCATGTCGGCGACCAGGCCGGCCGCCCTGCCACCGAATAAGGTTATCGCGAACAATGCCTTCGACCCTCAGTTCTCTATCGAGATCCTCGTGGGTCGCAGATGAGAAAAACGTTTCTGGTCGACGAAGGCGAAGGGTTTCCTTGGTTGTCCATTGGATGCAATACAGACGCTCTTGTAGGATGTCGTCAGGACGGGGCATGAAGTCCGCCTTGTCCCAGAGCCGCAACTTGTTCTCGATTACCCCGTCCGGACGCCGAAAGTCTCCGCGAATCGTATTGAACTTTGTGCGGTATGTCTCTCCATCGAGCGTGTAAATGATGTCCCCGTCCTTTATAGTGCAGCAGGTCGCCTCCGCCATTTCTTCTGTAGAGACACCTGAGGCGATTTCGATGTCGAAGCCGCGGCGAGCATGGTCCGGCATAAGTCGCGCAATGACGTTGCGCGTCTTACTAATCACCCAACGTGGCGCAAGGGGAATCATCCACCCTGTCTGCGGACAGCGCACCTCAAGGCAATAGAGATAAGCCTTGGCGCGATTTCCGTCGCGGTCGTGTTCGATTCCGAGTTCCGTAATTTGCGGTCCACGGCGGCGGCGACTACGGACTGCGCCCGCTCGATCTCGCGCCGGGATTCGGGGATGCTCCAATGATATTGAGCGCACCCCAGGTCAGCGTGCGGGCGATGGGGTTAAGGTCGCTGGCGTAGACATCGCAGCCCAGGCGGGCAGCCTCGAAGGGAATCGAGCCTCCGCCGCAGAACGTGTCACCAACTTTCGGGTGTTCGCCGAAGCGCGGCCAGACAGGCCGAGAGCTTGGGCAAACTGGGCCATGTCGGTCTCGATCAGGCGCGACGTCTTACTTCCCCGGGGTTGGCCACACCAAGGTTTCCCGCCTGGCGGCAATAAGGGCTGCGATAGATCCCTGGGAGTGCAACTCCCTCCGCTCGACGGTTGGAGTTTGAGACCGCTCTTGGCCACAGTCAGGGAGTATATCGGGACTTCTCTAGTTTCGCGATGGAACTTCAGCCGAAAACGCGCTTCAAGGAGCGCTCGCAGCATGGGCCTGTTCATCATCTCCTTGCTGACGGCATCTCCCGCCTTCGCGATGATCTGGTAACGGTCGGAATCGATCCGGGCCGGGCCCCCTTCGAGCACCGCAGTCGGGCCCCCAGCGTCGCGGTTTCTCTCTTGACAATTTAATTTGTCAATGTTCTAATATTCTCGTGCTGGATGTTGAGGTCATACAGTCTCCGCAGGCCGCTGCCGCCGCGCTCGACCCGGTCCGCGCGCGGCTCCTGGCCGAATTGTCGGAGCCCGCGTCGGCGGCCACTCTTGCCGCGCGCCTCTCCATTCCACGCCAAAAAGTGAACTACCACCTGCGCGCCCTCG
>JAOAPT010000241.1 GCA_025463045.1 Candidatus Solibacter sp. | reverse complement strand
ACGGGATCCCAACGCTCGGGCGCATTCTTTCCGGTGTCGGAGAGGATATCGGCGCGCGCCATCATGCCCTGCTGGAATTCGAGCGGAAAGCTGAGGAGGCTGGCGAGCGGCAGATCGAGCTGGACGAGGCCTTTGTGCGTGAAGGCCAGATTCACGGTGCTGACCGGCTTATTGTTGATGTCCCAGCGCTCTCCGGTGGTGACGATGGGGAGGAGGCGCATGAGGAATGCGCGGGCTGCCTCCGGTTCGTGCAGTTGGATCAAGAGGTAGCGCGCGTAGGGGAAGTTGTAGCCTTTGAGCGAAAAGCCCTGGATGTCGGAGACGTCGATCCTACTCATGACGGCGTAGCTCCTGCGGCGTGGGATTGCAATCGTCGCCGCCGGGCGGGGCGAGCGGACTGCGCTTGAGCGTGTCGAGCAGTGCGCCGAATTCGCGCTGCATTTCGGCGCACGGCTTGCCCTGGTGCTTCTCGATGAAGCGGGTGAGCTCGGCTTGCGTCTGGAGGGCGCGGCGAGTGTGCTCCACGGTGCGGTCATTGACGTCGGGGAAGAAGAAAGTCGTGGTGAGCTGGCACTTCTTCATGTAGGCGACGAAGGCCGCGGGATCGGCGACGCCGGGATAGCCTACGCAATGCTTCCAGACGTCGTCCACGAACTTGCCGGTCTTGGCGGCCATGCGGGTGAGGTAGGTATCGAGGTCGCCGTCGAAGTTGGTTTCGAAGACCAGGTAGCGCGATTTGAGGTGCTCTTCGCAGGCGGGCGCGCCGACGTAGACCACGTCGTCCATCACGACGAGGCGGGCGAGGTAGGTGCTGGAGAGCTGGGCGAACGGACTGCGGGAATCGCGCGGAAGATTGGCGAGATACCAGCGGAGTTCCATGGAGTGGCAGATGTCGAGCGTGTCGTCCTCGATGATCGGGGAGAGGATGGTGAGGCCGTACACCTGTCCGCTTTGATTCGGCATGGGGGTTAGGTACCTACGGGCGCGACGCCGGTGGAGCCGAGGTCGGGTTGGATGCGAACCAGGAAATCGAGCCAGGCCTTTTCGAATTCGGCGGGAGTGAGGGACTGGCTGGTGCGGGCGAATTCGTCGAGCGCGTCCTGCACGCGAAGGGCGGCCTTGACGTCGTTGGTGGCGGCCTGGGGATAGACGTTGTAGTAGTAGTCGGTATCGAACTGGACGAGGCTGATGTAGCGCTTGAAGCCGGTGATGGGACGGGCGCCGGGATAGCGTTCGCTCCAGCGCCAGATGAGGTTGAGTCCTTTGGAGAGGACGGCGGAGAAGGCGTCGATGTACTGGTTCCAGGTGCCGTTGAAATTGCTGAAGAAGAGGAGGTAGTCGTAGCGGAGTTCCTCTCGCGGCTGCTTTTCGGTGAGGTGGGGAAACTGATGCTTGCCGACGATGACCCAGCGGGCGAAGTGGATGAAGGAGAGACGCTTGAGATCGTTCTGCAGCGGTTTGATGGCGCCGAGGAGAAAGAAGACGAGCCTGAGGAACGGGGTCTTCCAGGGCTTCATCGGCGTGATCGCATTCATTGCGTACGCCTTGCCTCTGAGGTTGGTCACTGGGGCTATGGTATGCAACCCGGCCCGGTGAAGCAAGCGGAAATGACCCTAGTCGCCGGGCGCGGGTGTCGATTCCGGCACGAGCGGTTAAGGTGGCGGATGTGAAATCAGGGACTGGTGCTTTGAACGGGTCTGGTGCAGCGGCGTGAAGAGCAGGTCAAGCTTTCTGGATACCCATTCGTTCCGTAGCGTCTGCCCTGCTTCGCAGCGGAGAGTTGACGGGCGACAAAAGACGATCGCCTGTCCCACTCTGGGCGGTGGTCAACTCGGGGACGAGGGTGGCTTCGGCGTCGACAGGCGCGGGGGCGGTCCAGTTGCGGCGCTCGATGATGGTCGGGGGCTCGTAGGTGCGGCCGGCGGCGAGGCGGCGTTCCTCGCGGCGGGTGGTCCACAGTAGGATCGGACCGACGAGGGAAGTGGCGAGGCGGCTGAACCAGCCTAATTCGCGGCCGATCTCACGGCGTAGTTCGCCGATTTTGGCAGCGGCGGGAGCGTTGCGGGAGCGGAGGTGATGCTCCATGGCCCAGAGTGCGGGCGAATAGCCATCGCTCAGAGTGCGGGCCTCGCGGGCGAAGCGGGCGCGGACGCGGAGGTCGGCATCGCGGCGGTAGCGGCGGAAGCCATCGAGCGTGGTGCGGCAGATGCGGTAAATGCTGGGGCCGTTGCGCTCGTAATCGCGGCGGAAGGCGTGGTCGAGCCAGCGCTTGGAATCCTCGCGCGAGATGGCGGCGTGCTGGAAGTTGAAGGCGTGCTGGCCGTGGATATCGGCGAGGTTCACGCCGGGGAGCATGCGGCCCTGCTCGGTCATTTCGAAGAAGAGCGGCGTGCCGGGGACGGGCGTGTAGAGCATGAACTGGTTGAAATCGGTGTCGTGCGAGATGGCGTATTCGATCTCGGCTTCGATGTTGGAGGGGGTGTGGTGTTCCAGGCCGACGATGGTGGAGCCGAGCAGTTTGATGCCGTGGCTGCGCAGCTCGCGGGTGAGCGCGACGGTGTCGGCGCCCTTGAGTTTGATGTAACTGGACTGCGGGGACTCGAGGCCCATCCAGATCCACGAGACGCCGAGTTCGACGAGTTCGCGCATCGTGTACTGATTGATGGCGTTGGCGGAGGAGAAGACGTAGAGCGACCAGGCCTTGTTTTCGGCCTTCATGAACTCGAGGAGCTCCATGGCGCGGCGCTTATGGAGGAGGAAGTTTTCGTCCATCATGAAGAACGATTTGACGTCGAGCTTGCGCTCCATTTCGCTCATCACGGCGAAGAGTTCGGCGCCGGTGTTGTAGAAGTTGAGGTACTTGCCCTTGCCGCCGAAGAAGGCGCTGGTGGTGCAGAAGTTGCAGCCCATCGGGCAGCCGACGGAGGGGATGATGGTGGCGGCGGTGGTGCCCTTGGTGACGGGCATTTTCATACCGAGGCTGCGGGTGCCGAAGCCGGAGACGATCTCGGGATGGCGGATTGGCGCGGTCTCGTCCTCGCCGAGATAGCGGCGCATCCAGGAGATCCCGTCGCCTTTGACGATGTGGTCGGCGTCGACCATGTTTTCGATGTCGGGGAGAGCGGCGACGTGGCCGCCGATGATGATGGTCGAGTGGGGCGAGATCTCGCGCACCATGCGGCACATTTCGCGGACTTTGCCGACGTTGACGATGATCGAGGTGATGCCGACGATGTCGTACTGGTTGGCGCGGAGTTCTTCGGCGAAGGCCTCGCGGGTGGGGAAATCGATGACGGTGGTGGGAGCGGAGATATTCTGCTGGATCATCAGGATGCCCCACGAGCGGTGGAACATGCGCAGGGAGAAGG
>JAOAPT010000876.1 GCA_025463045.1 Candidatus Solibacter sp. | reverse complement strand
TCTCCATCCCGGTTGCCGTGAGCGTCTTCCCTGACGAACTCTATCCAGCCCCGCGGAGCTGGGCAGAGCGGGTGTATCCCAAACTGATCCATTACAACAAGGTGGAGAAAGGCGGCCACTTTGCGGCGTGGGAACAGCCGAAACTCTTATCGGAGGAACTTCGCGCGGGTTTCAGATCACTGCGCAATTGAGCGGCAGAGGAATTCGCTCACACTTCCGCAGCCCGCCTGTTGCGGTCGGCGCGATCGGCGGGCTACGCCTATTCGAACGGAGGTCATCGGGAGCCCGTCAAAGATCGGTTCACGGGCGCTGGGACGCAAGCACCGAGACTGACCAGCTAATGACGCCGGAACTGGTAGGTTAGCTTAAGTTTGTAGTGCCGCCCTATGCCGATGCCAGTCGGTTCTGGGGCTACGAGAGGCTAAGAAAGCACAGGATGTGAGACGGGAGCTGATCTCTAGAATCGAGCCGGACTCTCCTCACAGATTGTCCGGCTGATTCTCAGGTAAACAGGTCCTACTGACCTTCTGCATCGGATCCGTGCAGCTTAACCATTTTGTTGTACAAGCCCAGAATGAGCAGCGTGGGTGCCCACTGTCCAATGAAGTTCGCTTTCTTTTCATTGCCCGTGGCCATCATTACTAGGGATAAGCCGATGGAGCCGAGGGCCGCCCAGAGGAATGTATCTGAGGGTAATTTGGCCGTTTGCTGTTCAATGGTACGTGCGACTGGACCTTCACGCTGATCTGCCTTTGGGGCAGTTTTTGGTTCACGGTCTAAAACGTCTTGCATAAAAACTCCTGTAAAAAGTGATCTGATTGCGATTATTAGAGGTGCACGCCTGTGGCCCTTGTCCTGGGAGAGAATTCCCACCCGCACAACGTGAGTTTTGAAACTTCAACCGGACACGCTAAGTTGCTAATCTCTCGATTATGGCCGACGACAAAACCAAGACTGCACCGCAGGATGCACAGCGGGTAAACGCCAACGAAGATTACGAAGTTGAATACTGGTCGAAAAAGTTCGGCTGCACACCAGAGCAACTGAAGGCTGCGGTTAGGAAGGCTGGGGTGATGGCGAAGGATGTTGAAGCGGAGCTGAAGCGCCGGTGAGGGGTCATCCCGTTCGCTCTGCTTGTTAGCAGCGGCGATCTTAGCCGTCACCAAGGCATAGCGTTCGTCGTTTTTCTTCGCCTTTGCGCTCAATCCATAAGCTTTCGCGGCGATCTGCTCAGGATCAGGCGATAGCCGGCGGGGACCATTATGAGCGTAAGGCCAACCAGCAGAGGTGGAACTGCGGCCAAACGTGTGACCGGTAACCAGCCACTGATAGTCGGTACTCCTTGGCCGTCGCTGACGATTGTCGGGGCCAAATGACCACCAGGGTGTATGAATAATGTCAATCGGGCGCACCCTAGCATCGATAAGAATTATCTGCGGTGGTTTGTGCCGACGGTGGTGTCGCAGCCGGTGATCCGGAATAAGACCGTGCTGTCGATTATCGACGGGATCCACGGTTTGTACAATGCGGGTCCGCAGGGGCTCGACCGCTTTGTGTGGGATCACAAGACGATGTACTTCGCGACAGACGTGGTGGCGGCGGACCGGATCGACTGGCGGGCGATCGACGAGCAGCGGCTGGCGGCGGGATTGAAGCGCGAGGAGGAGTCGGGGGCGGACCAGTATGATAAGTGGACGATCCGGCAGCCACAGCATATCGAGGAGGCGGGGCAGATGGGGCTGGGCGAGTGCCGGGATAAGGCGATCAATTACCGGCGAGTGGAGCTGGGGTAGGGACGCCGGGGAAAGGCCTTTGGCCGCCGATCAAGGCGTGGGCGATTGTGACGAACGGTCACGCGGGGTTCGCAAAGCTACCGGGACTATCCGGAGTGCCGCGCCAGCGCGGCTTGCGTTCGGGGGTTGCCTCGGCGAGGGCACGGCGAACACCGGCGGCGTCGAGATCGGCACCGTAGACCGGAGTGCCGGGCTGCTGCCGCCAAGACTCGGCGAGGCGTCCGGCATCCACGGGGTCGAAGCCAAGCTCGTTGACCAGGCTGGAGACTACGGTTTTCGCGTGATCGTCATCGCCCGCGATGGGCAGGGCGAAGCGTTTGGAGTCGCCGGGCGGGCGGCCGAAATCCATCAGGTGATGGGCGTAGATGTTGTTGAACGCTTTGACGACGGGACGGCCTAGCTGTTGCTGGACCCACTGGCTCTCGGTGAGATTCGATTCAATCTCGTCGATGCGGCCATCGCGTTCTCGCGGGTAGTAATTGCCGGTGTCGACGACGACGACATCGTCCGGCACGCCGGCGAAGAGGTCACGGGGCAGATCGCGGACTTTCGCTTCGGGGATGGTGACGATGACGACGTCGCCCGAGCGGGCGGCCTCGACTGGGGACACTGCTTTCGCGCCGGTCTCTTTGGCCAATTGCATGAGGGATTCGGGGCCGCGTGAGTTGGCGACAAACACCTGATGGCTGAGGGCACTCAGGCGGCGCGTGAGAGTGCCGCCGATTTGTCCGGCGCCGATGATTCCGATGTTCATGCCGATGGGATGCGGGAGTGCAGGCGCGCGTTGCAGATCGCAGGCCGGAATTTGTGCGGATGCATGCTCAGTTGATGGTGGCGGGCGAGGTGCGGGCGAGGCGGATCATCGTGTAGATGGTGTAGATGGTAGAGATGTTGATTGCGGCGCTGGCGATCTTCGAGCAGTGTGCCGCCGATCGAGCCGGAGAACGGAGTGCCGCGCA
>JAOAPT010001012.1 GCA_025463045.1 Candidatus Solibacter sp. | reverse complement strand
AACGAACCAAGAACAAGCTCTTCTTCTTCTGGAGCCAGGAATTTCAACGTCAGTTGAAGCCCCAGGGACGCCGTGATGCGACCTTCCCGACCGCGCTCGAGCGCGGCGGCGATTTCTCGCAGAGCGTGGACAAGAACGGCGCCGCGATTCCCCAGTTGAAAGATCCGCTGGGCGGCATCTTCCCCAACAACATCATCCCCAAGAACCGCCTTTACGCCCCCGGTGTTGCGATCCTCAACTGGTTCCCCACTCCCAACAACGCGAGCGTCAACAACAAGGGATTCAACTACTCCTCGCAGATTCCCGATTCGTATCCGCGCCGCGAAGATTTGGTTCGCGGCGATTACAACCTGAGCAGTAAGTGGCGCCTGTTCGGTCACTATCTGCATAACTCGGACTCGGTAACTTCGGCCTACGGCTCCTTCGTGCTCGGCTCCGGCTTCCCGCTCGTGCCAATCACCGATACGCGCCCGGGCTACAGCCTCGTCGTCAGCGCCAGCGCCGCCCTCAGCCCGACGCTAACCAACGAATTCAACTGGGGCTTCGGCAAGAACATCATCCACATCGACGCCATTGGCGACGGCCTGAGCCGCACCAAGACCGGCATCAACGTTCCGCTGATCTACCCGAAAGCCGTGCAGAACGATTACATTCCCCGCTTCGCCTATGCCGGAACCCGCATCGGAAATCAGCAGCAGTTCGGCACCAACAACGCTCCGTTCTACAACTACAACACGACGATCGAATGGATCGACAACGTGACGAAGGTGTGGAACCAGCACGTTCTCAAAGCCGGCATTTACGTGCAGCGCAGCCGTAAGGACCAGACGTCTTTCGCCAACTCCAGCGGTGATATCAATTTTGGCGATAGCTCGAGCAATCCGTACGACACCGGCTTCGGCTGGTCGAACATGGCGCTGGGCGTGTATAGCAGCTATACCCAGGCTTCGCAGTACGCCACCGGCCGCTATCGCTATACGAACGCCGAATGGTACGTGCAGGACACGTGGAAGGCGACCCGCCGTCTCACCCTCGATTACGGTATCCGCTTCCAGTACATCCAACCGCAGTTCGACGCCGGTCTGCAGACTTCCACCTTCCTGCCTGAGAAATTCGATCCGAAGTCCGCTCCGCGAATCTATTTCCCGACGGGCACCAGCAGCAATCGCCAGGCGATCGACCCGTTGACGAAGCAGATCTTCGACGGCACGTACATCGGCAAAATCGTCAGCGGAACGGGCAACCTGTTGAACGGAATTGCGCTCGCCGGCAAGGACGTCAGCAAGAACCTGATTAAGAATCGTGGCATCCACTACGCGCCGCGGTTGGGCTTCGCTTATGATCTGACCGGCAAACAGAACATCGTGATCCGCGGCGGAGGTGGTATCTTCTACGACCGCTTCCAGGGCAACGAAGTGTTCGACATGCTGACCAATCCGCCGACCACCTTCGCGCCCACGCTGGTTAACGACCTGCTCAGCAATCTGAATCCGAACAACATTCAGATCGCCCCCAGCAGCTTGAACGCGTTCGATTACAACGGCAAGGTTCCGACGGTTTATAACTACAGCCTCGGCGTGCAGACGAAGCTCGGCGAGAGCATGGTGCTCGATGTCTCCTACGTCGGCAACATGACGCGCCATCAGTTGCAGCGCGTCAATCTGAATGCGATCCCGTACGGCGCCACCTTCCAGGCGCAGAACGTGGATCCGACGAAGTCCGCCGGCCTTCCGGGCGCCAACGCGCTGGATGCGGTGTATCTCCGCGCCTACCAGGGCTACGGCGATATCACGTTGCACCAGTTCGGCGGCACCTCCAACTACAACTCGCTGCAGACGTCGCTCACGCGCCGCTTCGCCAAGAATCTGGAATTCGGCGTGAATTACACTTGGGCGCGCGCTCTCGGTACTTCCGACGATCGCGGTAACTTCAATCGCATCGACGGCAATACGCGTCTCGCCAACTACTCCCTGCTCGCCTTCCATCGTCAGCATACGATGCAGGCGTACTACACCTACAACCTGCCCTCGATCTTCCGCCAGAATCACGTTGCTCACATCGTGGCGGATGGCTGGCAGCTCTCCGGTCAGACCACCTTCCAAACTGGCAGCCCGTACTCGCCCGGCTTCAGCATCTCCGGCGCCGGCAACCAGAACATCACCGGCTCCTACACGGAAGGTGCGCGCCTCGCCCTGAACGGCAACCCGAACACCGGCTCCGACGATGCGTACAATCGCCTCAACCCCGCTGCTTTCTCGGCGCCGAAGGTCGGTTCCATCGGTCTCGAAGCTCCGCGTAACTACCTCATCAATCCCGGGATCAACAACTTCAACATCTCGCTGCAGAAGGAGTTCTCGTTCACGGAGAAAGTGCGGCTGCAGTTCCGCGCCGACGCTTTCAACGCGTTCAACCACACGCAGTTCTCCGGGATCAATTCGACCCTCAACATTTCCGCGCTCACCAACGGCACTTATACGAACCTGTATAAGAACGCCGATGGCAGCGTCAACAACAAGAACGGATTCGGCACCGTCAACGGCGCCCGCGATCCTCGCATCATGCAGTTGCTGGTTCGCCTGCAGTTTTAAGCGAACGGGAACCTACAGCCTCCCGCCGGAGTCTTATCCGGTGGGAGGCTTCATGCTCGCGATCGCGATCTGGCTGCTCCACGCAGCCGGCCCTTTAGCACCGCCGTTCGCGCGACGCGATTGGTATTCCTGCTGGCACTCCCGCCTCGTAAACCTCTGGATTCTGGTGGAGCGCGGCGAACTCCCGATCAACCCCCACACCGAAACGCTCTGGCTCCTCCGCGCCGCCTTTGCGAATGCCTTCTGGCTGCGCTTCAGCCGAACCGGTTTGCGCAACTGGATTCGCGGTCCCGGCTTCATCCTCTCCTCCGCCGCCACCGGGCTCGGCCTGCTTGCCGTCCTCTCTCACGGGTTCACGGCCACTCGCACGGTAATCTATACGGCCATCGAATGGCAGATCGAACCACGCCACATGCGTTACGACCCGCGCGGCGATCTCGTGGTCGCACACGTCGTGCCGATCGCGATGGCCCTCGGCATCGGCGCGGCGCTCGTGCTGATCGGACGGCTCTCGCTGGGAAATTGCGGGGGGCGCTACTGGCTGTTCCTCGCCGCGAAGCTGATCGCGGTCATGCTGCTTGTTCCGGGGTTGTGGGTGGAGGGCGGCGCCCTCCTGTGGCGCGGCATCGCGCAAGAGACGCTACGCGCGTGGATTGCCGGAATCGGCTCGACGCTGATTTTTCTCGGCGGCTTCGGCGTGTCGGTGGTCTGGACGTTTAGCGATCAGCGCTGCCGGTGTCCGGTGTGCTTACGGCGGTTGGCACAGCCCGTGACGTTCGGGTCGTGGGCGAGTATCTTCGAGCCGGTGACGACCGAGTTCGTCTGCGAAGAGGGCCACGGCTCGCTGTCCCTCGCAGAAAGCGATATCGGCGATCGCGATCGCTGGGTGGCGCTGGACGCTTCGTGGCGGGGCTTGTAGAACGGGCCTCCCGGCCTGTCCGCCGTTACGGCGAGCGCCTTTGAAAATGCGAGGCGTGAAGAACGCGAACTCCGCAAACCGCGAGCCCGTCGACAATGCGAGTCCCGTGTTATGCGATCCCGCGTGAAGCGCGAGGCCGCGTGAAACACGCGAGCGCCGTGAAACACGCGAGCCCACGTCAAAAGTGCCGGCCTACGTCAAAGGTGCGAGCCAGCATCAAACACGCGCGCCCCGCGAAATGCGAGCCCCGCGAGAAATCGAGGCCCGTTAAAAATGCGCGTTACGTGAAAATGCGAGCCTGCATGAAAGACGCGCGCGACTCGCGAAATGCGAGTCCCTTTAAGTGGGAGTCAGTGATACCTGCGCAAAAGTGCGAGAAGCTCCAACACAGCAGCGAGTCCGCCCCCCGCCGTTCCG
>JAOAPT010000991.1 GCA_025463045.1 Candidatus Solibacter sp. | reverse complement strand
GATCAGGCTGAGGGCGATCGCGAAATACCACGCCGAGTGGGCGGACGGTGGGAAGCAGGCTGCCAGGCAGGAGAAGACGAGGGCGGATCTCCAGATGGCATACGATCGCGCGAGCCATGCGCTGAGGCTGCCGGGGGAGCGGGTGCCGCGGATTTCGCAGGATTCCCAGCGGTCGATAGCGACGAGATTGGCGAGGCACAGCAGGAAGAAGGCGAGCGCGGGATGCCAGAGCGAGCGCCAGGGCGAGGGGGAATTGGTGAAGGCGACGAGAAAAGTGCCGGCGGTGAACAGGATGGCGACCAGGAGCTCCTTGGGGATGCGGAGGGCGGCGGGTCCCGCGTGCAACGCGGCGAGATAGAGCATGACGGCTCCGAATGCGAGCAGTCCGTTGCGGACTATCCCGTTGCGGACGATCTGGGGACGAAGGAGGGAGAGACTGAGGACAAGATCGGCAGTCGTGACGATCACCAGAGGACGGCGGCGGCGTGCGAATGATGGCGGTAGAATCGGTGCCGGGCGGGCTCACCCGGATGGGGTTCGGCACGGGCGTCAAGAAGACGGTCCGCGAGGTAAATTGCCCAGACGGTGAGGCCGAGGGCCAAGCGGCCGGCGGGCCGCAATGGAATAGCAAAAACACGTGCGAGCAGGGCCTGCCACAAGACCGCGATCACCGGGGCGTCCAGGCTCAACAGGTTCGGCCAGATCCCCGTAGCGGCATGAGGCAAACATACGATCCGAACAGCACCCGGCGCAAGCCCGCTGCTTGGCGGGCGAGGGTCCAGAGACTTCAGGTTCGCGGCGGGTGTTGCGGAGCATGGGGAACGCATGCTCCGGCCCGCCGCGCGATCTGAAGTCGAGTTACTCCTAGTGCACACTGTTGTTGATGATAGTCCCGATCTTACTGAACACTGTATTCACAGTTCCGCTGAGTCCGGGCATGCAAGCCACAGCGGCTACGGCGACGAGCCCGGCGGCTAGTGCGTATTCGACGAGATCCTGCCCGTGAGTATCCTTCCAAATGGCGAGTCGGCAAAGGCGTTCTTGAAGTTTTTTCATTGAATTTTCCTTTCGAGTTTGACGGTCTTTAGTTGACCGAATTTGCGATGATCGAACCGATTTTCGTAAACACGGTGTTGACGGTGGTGCTGAGCGTCGGCATCGCGGCGACTGCCGCGACCGCCACCAGCCCTGCGGCCAGTGCGTATTCCACCAGATCCTGGCCCTGCGTATCCTGCCAGAACCGGCTCCAGAACTTTTTCATTGGTGAGTTCCTCTCAAACAACGCTATCATCGGAAAATCTTCTCTGATATTGGCGATAGCGCTTAGTTCGGCGGCGAATAATACCGACCACGGACTTACTTACGAACCCGTAGGGAACTAAGCCAGGAGGTATGTTCTTTCGGCGGGGCGGCGCGGTCCTGCAACTGTGCGCACAGCGCCCGGACGTCAGCGGCGTAGCGCGAATTGGATTGCACGGGACGTCCTTCGAGCAGGGCGGATTGAATCGCTTCGTAGTCGTTGCCGAGCGCCGCGAAGGGTTCGAGGGACAGCACTTTGTGCACGTCGTCGTGCTTCAGGCCGGTGGCCGGAGTATAGCGGTTGAGCACCAGGCGCAAGCGCGACCGGTCGGAGCCGGCGGGTTCCAGGCAGGCGATGGCGCGGCGGGTGGTTTGCAGCGCGGCGAGCTCGTTGGTGGTCACGAGCAGGACGGTATCGGCGACGGCGGCAAAGCCGGAATCGACGGCGGAGCGTACGTCGGCCAGATCGAGCACGACGGTTTCGTAGCGCTCGCGCCAGAAGTTGCAGAACTCGCCGGCGAGCTGGCGTCCGATCTCGAAGCGGGTTGCGGCGTCTTCGGGAGCGGCGAGCACGTCGATGCCGCAGGCGGAGAGCGTGAGGCGGCTCCACAGATCCTGATCGATCCGCTTCCAGTCGCGGAGCAGGTCGCCGAGATGGAACTCGGGTTTGAGCTTGAGCAGAAACGCGGCGCTCGCGGCCAGCGGATCGGCATCGACGAGCAGGGCGGCGCCGCCGCGGGCGTGAGCGTCAATTGCCAGATGGACGGCGAGCGTGCTTGCGCCGCAGCCTGGTTTTCCGGGAACGACGCACCAGATTTTTCCTGCGCGACGATGTGCAACGGGCGCGCGGCTGCGGCCCAGCCGCTCGAAGACGGCGCGCAGGGAATCGACACCCGTATCGGTCAGGAAATCGCAAGCGCCGCGGCGGAGGCAGCGCAGGATCAAATCCGCGTCATTAGCCACGAGAAGCGCCACCACCGGGATGGCGGGCGCAAGTTCGGAGATCAACGTCTGCGCGCGCGCGGCGTCGGTTGCCACCTCGAGAAAGCAGATGTTCGCGCCCTTTTGGGCGGCGATCGCGGCGATGACTCCGGCGCGCGGGTAATCGGGAATGACGAAGGGCGGTTCGGAGAAGAGTTTTCGCAGGGACTCCGGAAGCTGTTTGCCGATCTCGGTATGCGGGCAGATCACCAGGGGCTTCCACGGCGGTGCGGGCGCGGCGTTGACGGGTGCGGGCATGGTCCTGCACCTACATCGGCCGGAAGCCGTGAAAACTATAGTCGCTACGCTTTTGCCAGCGCGAGCAGGTTCCAGGCGACGCAGGCGGCGAAGAACAGATTGGCACGGCGGAGCAGGCGGATTCGGTGGCTTTTCCAGGCGTAGAGGCCGAGCGCGCAGCCGCCCAGCTTGACGAGCGCGAGCGCCAGGGCGGGCGAGACCACGAGGCGCATCATCCCGGCGACCAGGGGATTCGCCTCGGCCACGCCGTGGTTCAGGAACAGCAGGGTGGTGGCCACGTCGCAGAGCTGAAGCGCGAGGAAGAACGAGAGGATCGCCATAAAGTTCCGATGCAGTCAGGATAAAGCGGGCCGCATCGCGCCACCAATGGTACCAGTTCCAGGACGAACTCTCCTTCAAGCTTTCCCGCTTTCAACCGAAGAGCCATAGAGAGACCTAAATGCCTTTTGAACCATCAACGCCATCTAAGTATTTCGCGCGGCTGCTGCTGGTACCTTCCATGGTCGACGTGTTCTTTTGCGCGCTGCTGCTGGCGGCGTTTGCACGTCCGGCGGGGTTGCAGGTTCTGCTAGGCGACGGCGATACGGGGTGGCACATACGCACCGGGGAACTGGTGCTGGCAACGGGGCACGTGCCGGTGGTGGACCCGTTCTCGTTCACGCGGGCGGGACAGCCGTGGTTCGCGTGGGAGTGGTTGAGCGACGTGCTCTTCGCGCTGCTGTGGCGGTGGAAAGGACTGTCGGCGGTGGCGGCGTTCTGCGGCGTCGTGATGGCGCTCGGGGCGGCGATTCTCTTCGCGCGGCTGCTCGATCGCGGCGTAGGACTAGCGGTCGCCCTGGCGGCGTCGATGGCGGCGGTGGCGGCTTCGAGCGTTCACTATCTGGCCCGTCCGCATGTCTTCTCGATATTGTTTTACTCGTCGGCGTTGTGGGTGGTGGAGCGGGATCGGGCGCGGCCCGGACGAGCGGTCTGGCTGCTGATTCCGTTCACGGCGCTATGGGCCAACCTGCACGCGGGCTTTCTGGCGTGGGGCGTCACGCTTGCGGTGCTGGTCGGGGTCGCGGCGGCCGAACGGCAGTGGGGAAGGACGAGGCGTTACGGCCTGTTGGCGATGGGGTGCGCGGCGGCGAGTCTGATCAATCCTTACGGCTGGAAGCTGCACACGCATGTGATCGAGTATTTGAACTCCAAGTGGATTATGGACCACGTGCAGGAGTTCCAATCGCCGAGCATACGTTCGGAAGGCATGGTGATTTACGCGCTGCTGCTGCTCGCGGCCGTGGCGATGGCGTGGCGCGCGCCAGTGTTCGAGCGCGTGCTGGTGCTGCTCTGGGCGTTTGCGTCGATGCGCTCGGCGCGGCACGTGCCCCTGTTCGCACTGGTCGCGGCTCCAGTGGTCGCGGGGGCATGCGCGGAGTTTTGGAGATCCGCGGCGGCGCGGAGCGGAGGACGATCGGCCGTGACGCTGCTGCGCGATTTCTCGCTCGATTGGGGACGTGGTCCGCGGGCGAGCTTGTGGCTGGCGGTGGTGGCGGTGATGGTGATCGCGCTGATTCCCGCGGTGGGTTTTCCGGATGGACGCTTTCCGGTTCAGGCAGTGGAGCGGAATCTGGCACGGTTGTCGGGAGGTCCGCGGGTGCTGACCAGCGATCAATGGGCGGACTATTTGATATTCCGCCTCTATCCCAGGCAGAGGGTCTTCTTCGACGGGCGGAGCGATTTCTTCGGGCCGGGAGTGGGTGGGGATTACCGCAAGCTGTTCGCGGCGGAGGATGGCTGGCGGGAACTGCTGGATCGGTATGGATTTGAACTGGCGTTATTGCCCCACGATTGGCCGTTGAGCACGATGCTCGAGCGCGAGCCGGGGTGGCGACACGTGTATGGAGATGGCGTCGCGGTGTTGTATGCGAGGTCTGAACGGCCTCGCAGCGGAGAGTTGACAGGCGACAAAGAACGATCGCCTGTCCCATTTCAACGGAGGGCGCAATGACGATGATGTGGTGGGCGGTGGTGGGACTCGGGGTGGCGGCATCGGTTGAGGACTTCAGGACGCGGCACGTGCCGAACTGGATCACGGTCGCGGGGTGCCTGGTGGGACTGGCGCTCGCGGCGTTTACGGGATGGGGGAGTTTGGGCATGGCGCTGACGGGCGGGGCCCTCGGATTCCTGGTGCTGCTGCCGCTGTATCTCTGCGGAGCGATGGGCGGAGGCGATGTCAAGTTGATGGCGGCGTTCGGGACGCTGCTTGGGCCGATGGGGATATTGAGCGCGGCGGTCTTCTGCGCGGCGTTCGGCGGAGCCGGAGCGCTGGTGGCGCGGGTGCGCGGCGCGCGCGCGATTCCGTATGCTCCGGCGATCGCGGCGGGAGTGTGGATGGTTCTCGTGGGAGGAAGTTCGTAATGCGGGTGGATCGCAGATTTGTCGTCGTCATGTCGATCAGCATGGTGTGGGCGCTGCTGGTGGCCGGGATTTTTTATCGCGCGGCGAGTGGGGCCGGAGCGCACTCGCGGGCGGAAGCGATGAAGCCGATCGTGGTAGCGGCGAAGGCGCTGCCGGCAGGCGCGATGATCGACCGCGAGTCGCTCAAACTGCGTTCGGTACCGGAGAATCTGGTGCCGGTGGGCGCCTTTAATAAGGTGGACGATGTGCTCGACCGGCCGGTGGTCAGCGGGATTCAGGCGGACGAGCCGGTGGTGGAGGCGCGGATTGCGGCGCGCGGCAGCGGCACGGGACTGGCTCCGCTGATTCCTTCGGGGATGCGCGCGATTTCGGTGCGGGTCAACGACGTCGCCGGGGTCGCGGGATTCGTGCTGCCGGGCATGCGTGTGGATGTGTTGTTCACCGGACGTCCGGCGAACCAGGCGGACACCGTGACGCGCACCGTGCTGCAGGATGTGCAGGTGTTGTCGGCCGGGCAGACGACGCAGACAGACGGACGGAGTCAGCCTATCGTGGTGCCGGTGGTGACGCTACTGGTGAATCCGGCGGACGCGGAGAGTTTGACGCTGGCGAATGGCGAGGGGCGGATTCAACTGGTGCTGCGCAATTCCGGCGATCGCCAGGTGGCCGTTACGCGCGGGAGGAAACTGCGCGAGATCTTCTCGGCGCTGCCCGCTCCGGAACCGGTAGAGCCGGTCACCCGGACGGCGCCTCAGCGCGCGCGAGTGGCGCCGCCAGAGCCCACCAATGCTCCGGTTGCGCAGAAAGCCGTCGCGGTAGCGGTGCATCCCGCGCCCGCGGTCGATGAAGTGATTGTGATCAATGGCAAGGTGAAGACGCGCGAAGTCTTCGCCCGGCCGGGAGGCCCGCAATGATGGCGACGCCAGGAAATGCGATCGATTCCAGTTGGGAAGAACGGCTGCTGCGCAATCCGGCGAGCGGAGGCCCGGTCCCGCTGGAATATCAGGAACTGAAGTTCACACTCCATCGCAAGCTGCTGGACCGGATTAACCTGGAAGCGCTCGCCGGGATCGACAACCAGAGTGTCCGCACCGAAGTCCGGCAGGCGGTGCTCGATTTGCTGGAAGACGAGCCGAACCTGCTGACCGCCGCGGACAAACACCAGATCAGCCACGAAGTGCTGCATGAGGTGTTCGGCCTGGGACCGCTCGAACCGCTGTTACAGGATCCGACGATCAGCGACATTCTGGTGAACGGCCATCGTCGTGTGTACGTGGAGCGGCGCGGGAAGCTGGAGTTGACGACGGTGCAGTTTCACGATGACGCGCATCTGTTGCGGATCATCGACCGGATCGTCAGCCAGGTGGGGCGGCGCGTCGACGAATCGAATCCGATGGTGGATGCGCGCTTGAGCGACGGATCGCGCGTGAACGCGATCATTCCGCCGCTGGCGGTGGACGGTCCGCTGCTTTCGATCCGGCGGTTCGGCACCGACAAGCTGATGCCGGACGATTTGGTGCGCAAGCAGGCGATGACGCGGGGCATGATGGCGGTGCTGCAGGCGGCGGTTGAGGCGCGGCTGAACATCATCGTTTCGGGCGGAACGGGCGCGGGGAAGACAACCTTATTGAATGCGCTCTCCTGCTTCATTTCGCCGCTCGAGCGGATCGTCACGATCGAGGACGCGGCCGAACTACAGCTCAAGCAGCCGCACCTGGCGCGCCTGGAAACGCGCACGGCAAACCTCGAAGGGCAGGGTGCGGTGCGGCAGAGGCAACTGCTGATCAACAGTTTGCGTATGCGGCCCGACCGCATCATCGTCGGCGAGGTGCGCGGCGAGGAAGCGCTCGACATGCTGCAGGCGATGAACACAGGGCACGACGGGTCGTTGACCACGGTCCACGCCAACACGCCGCGCGACGCGGTATCGCGCCTGGAGGTGATGATTACGCTGGCCAACGCGAACATGCACCTGATGGCGATCCGGCAGCAGATCGCGAGCGCGGTCCACATCCTGGTGCAATGCTCGCGGATGAGCGATGGAACGCGGCGGGTGACCAGCATCACGGAAGTCATCGGGATGGAGGGAGAGATTCTCACGCTGCAGGAGATTTTTTCATTGGAGAAGCGCGGGCTGGCCGCCGACGGCAGAGTGCTGGGGCGCTTCGTGGCGAGCGGGATCGTGCCGAAGTTCAATGAGAAACTGGCGGCCGCCGGAATCCGTCTGCCGATGGACATCTTCGACGAAAGCGTGGAACTGGAGGGCTTCTAGTGCTGCCGTACTTCCTGATCGCCGGGCTGACCGCGGTGCTCACCTATTCGTACTTGTGGGCACGGCTGGAGCGTCGCGACGCGGCGCTGGCGGTGCGTCGGCTGGCGGTCGCCGAGCGGCAGAAGAGCGAGCGCGGGCCGCGGCGTCCGTTGCTCCAGAATGCCGGGGAAGCGCGCGGGCGGCTGACGGCGCGGTTGATGGAGTGCATCAAGCTCAGGGAATCGGCTGCACGCTTACTGGAGACGGCGGCGCTGAAGTGGGGGCCGCCGGGATTGCTGCATCGCTCGCTCGGGCTGTTTCTGGGAGTGTTCGCGATGGTCACGCTGGGGCTGGGCAACAGCCTGCCGCTGCTCGCGCTGGGTGCCGCGTCGGCGGCGGCAATGCTGCCGGTGATGTACGCGCGGCGGGCGGCGGGGAAGCGGGTGGCGGCGTTCGAGGAGCAGTTCCCGGATTGCCTGGAATTCATTTCGCGCTCGATGCGCGCGGGTCATGCGTTTTCGGTGGCGCTCGATATGGCGCACCGCGAATTCGGCGAGCCGCTGTCGTCGGAGTTCCGGCGCGCGTTCGAGGAACAAAAGCTGGGGCAGCCGCTGGATATCGTGCTGCGCAAACTCGCGATCCGCATGCCTTCGATGGACGCGCAGTTCTTCGTCTCGGCGGTGCTGATGCAGAAGCGCACGGGCGGGAATCTGGCGGAGCTGCTGGATAAGCTGGCGGTGATCATTCGCGAGCGATTCAAGCTGCGCGCGCGGATTCGCACGGTGAGCGCGCAGGGGCTGATGTCGGGGCGGATTCTCTCGTCGATCCCGGTGGGGGTGGCAGCGCTGATGTTCGTGATGAATCCGAAATACGCGCGCTTTTTTGTCGATGATCCGGTGGGACACCAACTGCTGGCGGCGGGGTTGGGGCTGCAGGTTGTCGGCTATCTGATTATTCGCAAGATTGTAACCATCGAAACGTAAGGAGACTGCATGCTGGAGGTGTACGCGACGTTGCTGTTTATCCTGGTGGCCGGCGTAACGACGGCGCTGGGGTTGAGCCTGGGCGCGAAGCGTTCACGGGCTCTGAACCGGCTGGTGCCGGAGGGCGCGGTACGAGTGCGCACGCGGCCGTCGCCACGCCGACTCTGGCGGGAGTTGGTGGCGCGCATCGGGGCGCTGGTGCCGTCGGGCGATCAATCGCTGCTGAAGAAACGGCTGCTGCGGGCGGGGATACGGAGTTCGAACGCGGTGCGATATTTTCACGGCGCGCGGGCGATGGCGACGATCGGGCTGGGCGGCGCGGCGCTCGTGTGGGGCTTGCGCACCGGGTCAGACAACCTGCTGCTGGGCGTGGGGGCGATGGCGGCGACCGGGTTTATCGCGCCGATGCAATACGTGCTGATGCGCATGCGGCGTCGCAAGCGGGCGATCGAGAAGGGTCTGCCGAACGCGCTGGACTTGATGGTGGTGTGCGTGGAGAGCGGGCTGGGGATCGACCAGGCGATCATTCAAGTTTCGAAAGAGCTCGTGGTGGCGCATCCGGAGATCTGCGACGAGTTCGCGCTGATGAATCTCGAATTGCGGGCGGGAAAGCCGCGCGCCGACGCGCTGCACAATCTGGCGGACCGCACCGGAATCGACGACGTGAGGAAACTGGTGGCGGTGCTGGTGCAAACCGACCGTTTCGGCACGAGCATCGCGTCGAGTCTGCGCGGGCACGCCGATTATCTGCGCACGATGGCGCGGCAGAGGGCGGAGGAGCAGGCGGCGAAGCTGGCGGTCAAACTGGTCTTCCCGATCTTCTTCTGCGTGCTGCCTTCGTTATTTATCGTGACGATCGGGCCGGTAATGACGCGTCTGGTGCGCGATTTAATTCCGATGATTGAAAACATGTAATTCGGCCGATAAGAACTTCAGAAAGGACAACCGTTATGGATTCGACTACTGTACGTCTGTTATGCGCAGTTC
Organism: Candidatus Solibacter sp.; assembly: GCA_025463045.1. Taxonomy (GTDB): domain Bacteria; phylum Acidobacteriota; class Terriglobia; order Bryobacterales; family Bryobacteraceae; genus Solibacter. The sequence goes on along the minus strand of JAOAPT010000991.1, from coordinate 182 downwards.
TCGCGGTAGCGTTTGGCGCCGTGATCGTGATGCGCCGCAAGAGCCACAAGGCCGAGTAATCGGCGGACCGCTTTTGCCGGGCCGGCGATGGGGACCATTCCGGCCCGGTATTACTTGAAGTCGATCGTCGAGTCGGCTTCGTAGGTTCGATAGATGACATGACCACGACGGCCGACCGGCCG
>JAOAPT010000990.1 GCA_025463045.1 Candidatus Solibacter sp. | reverse complement strand
ATCGCGCTTCCTCGGTGAAGAACCGCTTCCGCTGGCAGTTTGGAATCGTGGCGCCGCACGCCTGGAGCGACGAGGGCGGAGAGCCATGGCAGATGCGCACCGAGTGCCTGATCGAGCCGCAACAGTCGACCGCGGTCGAGATCACAATCCGCTTTCTGCAAGTGGAAGAGCAGGAGGGACCGGATGGCACGCCCTGGGAGACCGGAGTCGAGCGGAAGATTCAGCTCGGGACCCTCGCTATCGCCGACCTGCTCGGAAGCCCGAAGATCTTCCCGTTTGAGATTCCTGCCGAAGGCGGCAGCATTACGGGCAGCACTGTTGTCACCGCCGAACGCGTCGAGGACCTGATCAAGCTTCGGGTGGCCATCGAAAACACCACGGAACTTCCGCAGGGATGCGATCGCACGATCGCGATGCGTCGGTCGCTGGCTGGGGCGCACACACTCCTGACCGTTGCCGGCGGCGCGTTTCTCTCGCTCACCGATCCTCCGGAGAGTGCACGCAACGCGGCGCAGTCATGCACTAATCTGCACACGTGGCCCGTGCTCGTTGGCGCTGCCGGCGAGCGCAGTACCGTGCTGTCGTCGCCGATCATTCTTCCCGATTATCCGCAGGTTGCGCCCGAGAGTCCCGGCGATCTATATGACGCTACCGAGATCGACGAGATACTCACGCTGCGCGTGATGACCCTAACGGACGAGGAGAAACGCGAAGCGTGCGCCACCGACCAGCGCGCGAAGGCAATCATCGAGCGATCCGACTCGATCCCGCGTGAGATGTTCGAGCGGCTTCACGGCGCCGTACGGGAATTTCAGCCCGCGAACGTCGAGCAGTTCTTCAATCCCGCGGAAAACGACCCGGAACGCGCCTCGGTAGAGACAGCCGGCGGGCGGGTCTCGAAGGGCGCCAAGGTGCGGCTGGCGCCCAATCGCCGCGCCGATTCGATGGATCTGTTTCTCGCCGGACGGATCGCGATCGTTCAGGCGATCGAGCGGGATGTCGAGGATCGCGTTTACGTCGGGGTTCGCCTGGAAGGCGACGAGGCGGCCGATTTGCACGAGCGCTACATACGCTCCTATTACTTTTACCCGGATGAGATCGAATTGATGGAGGCTGCGAAATGAGAACGTTCGGTTGGGTTGTAACGATTGCTGTCGGCGGATATGCGACGTACCTTTTTGTGAAATCGATACCGGACATGTACCGGTACGCCAAGCTGAGCTCGATGTGATGAAGCGTGTACTGGTTGCGGGTGTAGGCAACATCTTCCTCGGCGACGACGCGTTCGGCGTAGAGGTGGCCCAACGGCTGTGTGCTGAGGCGGTTCCCTCGGGAGTCCGGGTCGTCGATTTCGGGATTCGAAGTCTGCACCTGGCCTACGAGTTGCTCGACGGCGAATACGATCTGACGGTTTTGGTGGACGCTTCGCCGCGCGGGGGTGCGCCCGGGACGTTGTACGTCATCGAGCCGGACCTGGGCACGGATCGTCCCGCGGTCGCCGCCGACGCACACGCGATGAATCCCGACGCGGTGTTCACGGCGCTGCGAGCGCTGGGCGGTGAACCGGGCCGGGTGATGATCGTCGGCTGCGAACCGGCGTCGGTCGAAGAGGGAATGGGACTCAGCGCGGAGGTGAGCGCCGCGGTGGACGAAGGGGTGAAGCTGGTGCTCGAAGTGCTTGCCCGCGAATGCACGGAAGGAGAATGCGATGTGCCTGGCGATTCCCGCCCAGATCGTGCAGTTGCTTCCTGAGACCGATCTGGCGACGGCAGATGTGAGCGGCATCAAACGCAACGTCAACATCGGCCTGCTCGATGGCCAGAATATCGGCGCGGGCGACTGGGTCCTGATTCACGTCGGCTTTGCGATTTCGAAAGTGGACGAGCAGGAGGCGCGTGCCTCGCTCGAATTCTTGGAAGGACTGGGACAGGCGTACCGGGACGAGATCGATGCCTTGCGCGAGCAGATCGATCATCCTGACGAAGGGAGCGGTTGAAGTATGCGATTCGTCGACGAATTTCGCGACAGGGCCTTGGCGAAGGATCTGGCGATGGAGATCGCGCGCCTGACTCAGCCGGGCCGCCGCTATCATTTCATGGAGGTGTGCGGCGGCCACACGCACACAATCTACAAACACGGGGTGGAAGATTATCTGCCGTCGGCCATCACCCTGGTGCACGGCCCAGGCTGTCCGGTTTGTGTGATTCCGATGGGACGCCTCGACGATGCGATCCACATCGCCAGGCAGCCCGGCGTCATCCTGACCACTTTCGGCGATATGATGCGCGTTCCGGGCGGCGCGGGCTCGTTCCTCGACGCGAACGCGGAGGGCGCGGACATCCGCATGGTCTACTCGCCGGTGGACGCCTTGAAGATTGCGCGCCGAAACCCGGATCGCCGCGTAGTGTTCATGGCGATCGGTTTTGAAACTACCGCGCCTTCCACCGCGCTGACGCTGCTGCAAGCGGAACGCGAGCAGATTGGCAACTTTTCCGTGTTCTGCAATCACGTAACGATCGTCCCCGCGATCAAAGCCATTCTCGATTCGCCGGACCTGCGTCTCGACGGATTCCTTGGGCCCGGCCACGTCTCCACCGCCATTGGATGCCGTCCTTATCAGTTCATCGCGGACCGATACCGGCGGCCGGTCGTCGTCGCCGGCTTCGAGCCGCTGGATATTCTGCAGTCAATCCTGATGCTGCTGCGGCAACTGGCGGAGGACCGCTGTGAAGTCGAGAACCAGTACACGCGCGTCGTCGGCTGGGATGGCAATGCCAACTCGTTGAGCGCGATTCGCAAAACCATGGAACTCCGTCCATATTTCGAGTGGCGGGGGCTGGGCTTCATCTCGCAATCCGCGCTCAAGCTGCGCGATGAGTATGCCCGTTTCGATGCCGAACGCATTTTCGAGATTCCCGGGATTCGTGTCGCCGATCCCAAGGCCTGCCAGTGCGGCGAGGTGTTGAAGGGCGTGCTGAAACCGTGGCAATGCAAAGTATTCGGGACCGCGTGTACGCCCGAGACGCCGATCGGGACCTGCATGGTGTCGTCGGAAGGCGCGTGTGCCGCGTACTACAACTTCGGGCGTTTCACACGCGAACGTGAGCGGGAGGCGGTGCGATGAACGAGCGTTCGGCGGCATGGGCGGAGAGCCTGGTGCGCGAGCACGGGACCGCGGAATCGGCGCCCGAGATCGAAGTGCTCGACCGGATCGAGCGCGTACGACGCCGCAAGGCGGTGCTCCGCGAAGAGCGAATCACGATGGCACATGGGGCCGGCGGAAAGGCCAGCCGAACGCTCGTCGATGCTGTTTTTCTGGAAGCGTTCCGCAATCCCCTGCTGGAGCCCCTCGAAGATCAGGCCGTGTTTACGATTAACGGCAGCCGTCTCGCGGTCACGACGGATTCGTTCGTTGTGTCGCCGCTGTTCTTTCCGGGCGGCGATATCGGAGACCTCGCGGTAAACGGGACGGTCAACGATCTCGCCGTGTGTGGAGCGCGTCCGCTCTATCTGACCGCCGGCTTCATCCTCGAAGAAGGTTTCCCCACTTCCGACTTGAAGCGGATCGTGGGTTCGATGTCGCGCGCCGCGGCCGCGGCGGGAGTGTCGATCGTCGCGGGCGACACCAAGGTGGTTCCGCGCGGCAAGGCCGACGGCTGCTTCATCAACACGACGGGCGTCGGGCACGTCGAACGCGACATCGAACTCGGCGCGGCCAAGGTCCAGCCGGGAGATGCGATTCTGATCTCCGGTCCAATCGGCGATCACGGGATGGCAATCATGCTGGCTCGCGGAGAGCTGGACCTGGTCTCGGATCTTGCTTCGGATACTGCACCGCTTTGGGGGCTGGTCGACGCGGTGCTCGATGCGGCGCAGGGAGTGCACGCGATGCGCGATGCCACGCGCGGTGGCGTCGGCACCATCCTGAATGAAGTCGCTACGTCCGCCGGTGTGGCGATCACGGTGGACGAGAATGCCGTCCCGGTTCGCGAAGAAGTGCGCGGCGCCTGCGAGATCCTGGGCATCGATCCCTTATACGTGGCGTGCGAGGGCCGGCTGGTCGCGTTCGTCGCGGCCGCCGGCGCCGATGCCGCGCTCCGCGCGATGCGGGCACATCCGTTGGGTGGGGAGAGTGCGATCGTGGGCGCAGTGAAGGCAGGCCCGGCCGGGCTGGTGCTGCTGGAGACTCAGTTCGGCGGCACACGCATCGTGGATATGCTGGTCGGCGATCCGCTGCCCCGCATCT
>JAOAPT010000918.1 GCA_025463045.1 Candidatus Solibacter sp. | reverse complement strand
CCGCAGACGGAGGGTTTGTTATCACCTTCCCGGATTTCGCTTGCGGCGTCTCGCAGGGCGATACCGAAGCCGAAGCGCGCGACATGGCGGCGGCACTGCTCCAGACGCTCCTCCGGGAGCATCTTCGGAAAGGCGAGCCCATCCCATGTCCCACCAGACCGCGTGGGAATAAGTTTCGTCCGATACGGCTCGCGGCGCTTGCCAAATTCATTGAGACCCCGGACGAGTTCGACCGTTACGTGTCGATGATGAATCAATTGGAGCGGCGCGCCGAGGCCGGCGACCGCCTGAGTCCGGAGCAGGAAGCCCTCGTCGCCTTGCTGGAACAACTCGTCAAAAACCACGATGAGCAGATCGAACTCCCTGACGTGCCGCCGCACAAAATGATCGCCTTTCTCATGGAACAGCGTCACCTGCGCCAGGTCGATCTGTTGCCGGTCTTCGGGTCCCGCAGCGTCGCGTCCGACGTGCTGGCCGGAAAGCGCGAGCCCAGCAAAGCGCACATCCGCAAACTCGCCGCGTTCTTTCACGTCTTCGCGGAACTCTTCCTCTGAATCGGCGTAAACACCGTACCACTTTTCCCCGTCCCGGTGTCTAATAAGGCATGAGGCTTTTCCTTGCCGCTCTAATTCTGCCAGCCCTCTCCTGGGGCGCCATCTGGCCGGATACCATCGGAGCGTTCCATCGCGCCGGCACCTCCAACGTCAAAATTGACGACCGTGCTCTCTGGGATGAATACGGACTAAAGGAATCCGAGGGCGCCCGGTACGAAAACGGCGATGAGAGTTTCACGGTCACCGGCTACCGTTTGCAGGATACGACGGGTGCTCTCGCCGCCTTCTACTGGCAGCGGCCCCCCGCCGCCAAACCTTCGAAAGCCGCCCCGCTCTCCGTCGAAACGCCCGACGCGCTGGTCGTGGTCCACGGGAATTACCTGCTCGAATTCTCCGGCCGGAAGCCGGAACCCGCCGAACTATCCGCCGTGTTCGACGGGATGAAGCAGGTGGACACCACGGCCCTCCCCGCTTTGACCACCTATCTGCCGTCCACCGACCTGGTGCCGAACAGCGAGCGCTACATCGTTGGACCGAACAGTCTGGCCAAATTCGACGGAGGAATTGCCCCGTCGGTGGCCGCCTTCCACTACGGTGCGGAGGCCCAATTGGGGGTTTTCCACAGCCCGAAGGGCGACATCACGATGGCGATCTTCAACTACCCGACTCCCCAGATCGCGATGCAGAAGGAGGCCGACTTCAGGAACATCCCCGGCGGACCTGTGGTGAAACGCACCGGACCCCTCGTGGCGGTGGTGCTCGCTCCCCCCGACCCGGACACGGCCGAACGGCTGCTCGCACAGGTCAAATACCGGGCCTCGGTGACGCTTGACCAGTATGTTCCCACACAGCGCGATAACATCGGCAACCTGGTCGTAAACGCATTCGTTCTCATCGGGATACTGCTCGCGTTCGCGCTCGTGTCCGGCCTCGCGGTGGGCGGTTGGAGAGCCTTCCGGCACCGCGGAAATCGGGGCGACGAGGCCGATGCGCTCGTCTCCCTAAACATTCAACGCTGAGGGTACTGAATGACAAAGCCTCGATTTTGTTTACCTTAGAGCGATATCCTCAGGCGAAAAGTGGAGTATTTGAGGGTTTTTTCGGAATCTGTGGAAAAATCGCCTCACCCGCAAGTCGCCACCAGCGAGCAGGTTACGACCAATTAATCGCGCGCCAGATTTTCGCTTGACTGGAAGAGCGTAAGGAAATAATATCCAACTACAAAGTTTTGGCGGTTGCGATTCCGTCGAGACTGATTCTCCCATCGAACATCACCCTGGTAGAACAGGGGATAAAATGCTCACCCTTCGGGGTGAGCATTTCTATTTCATAGCAAACACAACCGATATACTGTTTGTATGCGCCCACCCCAGCCTGTAAGTCCCGCCCAGGACCTGTCCTGGCGCGACCGGCTGTCGGCGCTTCGCAACGTGCGGCCCCTGATCCGGATGGTTTGGGAGACCAGCCCTCCTCTGGTGGTGGCGACAGCGATTTTCCGCCTGCTGCGCGCCGTTCTTCCCTTGGGGATGCTCTGGGTCTCCAAGCTCATCATCGACGCCGTGGTGGGCTGGATTTCGCGTGGAAGCGGCAATCTGGCGAGTATCTGGAAGCTCGTTGCGCTCGAACTGGCGCTCGCCGTGGCGAGTGACGTTCTCGGCCGGGCGAACACCCTCTGCGACAGCCTGCTCGGCGATCGCTTCACCAATCGCGTCAGCGTCCGCCTCATGGAACACGCCACCCGGCTCGATCTCGCGCAGTTCGAAGACCCCGTCTTTTACGATAAACTCGACCGCGCACGCCGGCAGACCACCGGCCGGCTCGGCCTGCTCGCCTCGCTGCTCAACATCTGCCAGGACATGCTTACCCTGATCACCCTGTCGACGGGCTTGATCGTGTTTTCGCCCTGGCTGATGGTGCTGCTGGTCGCCGCCGTAATCCCCGCCTTCCTCGGGGAAACGCATTTCACCAGCATGGCCTACTCGATTCTTTACCGGCGCACGCCCGAGCGCCGCCGGCTGGATTACCTGCGATTCCTGGGCGCCAGCGCGCAGAGCGCCAAGGAGGTCAAGATCTTCGGGCTGGGTGCGCACCTCACTAAACATTACGATGAAGTATCGGAACAGATCTACAACGAAAATAAGGGGATCGCGATCAAGCGCGCCACCGTCGGATCGGCCCTGAACCTGATCTCGACCGGTGGCTATTACGGCGCCTACGTGGTGGTTCTCGCCCGGACTCTGGCCGGCGCTGTCTCGCTCGGCAGCTTCACGTTTCTCACCGGAGCCTTCAATCGCTCCCGCTCCTATATCGAACGAATCCTCTCCGGGTTCAACGACATTTCCGAACAGGCCGTATTTCTCAAAGATCTCTTTGAGTTCTTCGAGATGGAGCCCGCCATTCGTACCCGACCCGATTCTCTCCCCGCTCCGCGCCCCATCCGCAGCGGATTCGAGTTCCGCAAGGTAGCCTTCGCCTATCCGGGAAGCCACAAGAACGTCGTCGAAAACATTAGTTTCAGCTTGCATCGGCATGAAAAGGTTGCCTTAATCGGCGAGAATGGCGCAGGGAAAACCACCCTCGTCAAGCTCCTCGCGCGCCTCTACGACCCCACCGAGGGACAGATCCTGCTCGATGGCATCGACCTCCGCGAGTATGACGTGGAAGATCTTCGCCGCGAAATTGGGGTGATCTTCCAGGACTACATGCGATATGACCTGTCGGTGCTTGAGAACATTGGGTTTGGCAAGGTCGAAGCTCTCCACGAGCAAGCCCGGGTGGATCTCGCTGCCGAAAAGAGTCTTGCAAAAAGTCTGATCGATCGCCTCCCGAATGGATACGATCAAATGGTGGGCAGACGATTCGAAGGCGGCGTGGACCTCTCCGGAGGGGAATGGCAGAAGATCGCCCTGGCGCGCGCTTACATGCGCGACGCCCAGGTGCTGATCCTCGACGAGCCGACTGCCACGCTCGACGCCCGTGCCGAATACGAGGTCTTCCGGCGTTTCGCCGACCTCACCTTCGAACGCATGGCAATTCTAATTTCCCACAGGTTTTCGACAGTCCGCATGGCAGACCGCATTCTGGTGCTGGCGGACGGGTCAATCCAGGAACAAGGTACCCACGAGCAACTTCTGGAGCTCGGCGGGCGGTATGCTGAATTATTCGAATTGCAGGCCGCGGGGTATCGCTGAAAGAGCACTCTGAAAGCGCACGCTGAAAGCAAAGTGAAGACGAATGACTGATTCGAAGTTACAGGTTATCCCTCTGGGCGGACTCGGCGAGTTCGGTATGAACTGCACCGTAATCCGCTACGGAGAAGACATCATTCTGGTCGATTGCGGAATGATGTTCCCCGACGCCGAGCTGTTGGGCGTCGATCTGGTCATGCCCGATTTGACCTTCCTTAAGGAGCACCAGTCGCAGGTCCGGGCGCTGATTCTGACCCACGGCCATGAGGACCACATCGGCGCCGTGCCGTATCTGCTCTCCGAGATCGACGTGCCCGTTTATGGCACGCCGTTCACGCTCTCCCTGGTGGAGCGGCGCATGGAAGAGTACGATCTCGAGAAGGAACCGCGGCTGATCAAGGTGAAGCCCAAGCAGGCGATCGCCGTCGGTCCTTTCAAGATCGAGTTTATTCATGTGACGCACTCCATCGTGAGCGCCGTCGCCCTCGCCATCACGACGCCGCTTGGCGTCATCATCCACACCGGCGATTTCAAGGTCGACCCGACCCCTACCGATAACGAGCTGTTCGACCTTCACACGCTCGCCGATTACGGCAAGCGCGGCGTCCTGCTGCTGCTCTCCGATTCCACGAACGCGGACCGGCCCGGGTATACCGAGAGCGAGCGCGCCGTCAAGCCGCGGATGGAAGAGATCTTCAGCCGCGCCGAAAAGCGCATCGTCGTCTCCTGCTTCAGCTCCTCGATCCACCGCATTCAGCTGGTGCTCGATCTGGCGGAGGAGTACGGACGCCGCGTCGCGGTGATCGGCCGCAGCATGACCTCGGTCACCGAGATCGCGCACTCGCACGGTCTGCTCAGCATCCCGGACGGCATTCTGCTGCGTCCCCAGGACGCGATGGATCTGCCCGCGAACAAGGTCGCCTTCCTGGTTTCGGGCACTCAGGGCGAGCCGATGTCGGCGCTCTCCCGCGTGGCGGTTGACAACCATAAGCACGTCTCCGTGGAACGCGGCGACACCGTGGTACTCAGCTCGCGCATCATCCCCGGTAACGAAAAGGCGATCTTCCGCATGATCGACCACATGTCGCGCCGCGGCGCCGACGTGATGTACGGCAGCATGAATCCGCCGCTGCACGTTTCCGGTCACGGCAGCATCGAGGAAATGAAGCTCGTACTGAACCTGGTGCGGCCGCGCTTCTTCATGCCTATCCACGGCGAATTCCGGCAGCTCTCCAAGCACGCCCGGCTCGCCGAGCACCTGCGCTTCGCGGGGCTCGAAGAGAGCTTCGTGATGGATACCGGCGACATTCTCGAGTTCGACCAGCATGGCGCGAGGAAAGCGGGCCGCGTCACGGTGGGACACGTCTGCATCGATTCCGGCTCGGTCGATGACGTGGTTCAGGAGATGGTGATCCGCGACCGCCGGCTGCTCTCCGAGGACGGCATCGTGCTGGCGATCATCGCCATCAATCGTCATACCGGAAAACTCGAAAGTCCCCCGGAGATCGTCAGCCGCGGCTTCAATGTCGGGGCCGACGGCTCTAGTTTTACCGATGCCGCCAAAGGCATCGTCGCGAAAACGCTGGAGAGTTCGAGTAAAGAGGAGAAGACCGATTGGGGCGTGATGAAGGAAAAGGTCCGTGCGGACCTGAAGCGCTACATCGTGAAGGAAACCTCGCGCCGGCCGTTGATTCTGCCGGTGATCATGGAGGTGTAGCCATTTCCGAAGTCGCCCCGATTTATCTGGAAGACGCGTCGGGCCTGAAAGGGTACGCCGAGCGCGTCATCATGCCGGTGGACGAGGCCGGTGTCGCCGAGGTGCTGCGCGAGGCGTCGGCCGCCGGAATTCCGGTGACCGTTTCCGGCGCGGGCACCGGCGTCGCCGGCGGACGCGTACCGTTCGGCGGCTGGGTGCTCTCGCTCGAAAAGTTCACCCGGCTGGAGGTTCATCCGGGCTACGCCTTAGTCGGTGCGTGCACCTTGTTGCGCGATGTGCACGCCGCCGCACAGCGCTCCGGCCAGTTCTATCCGCCCGACCCGACCGAGACGGGTTCCTCGATTGGCGGCAATATCGCGTGCAATGCGAGCGGCTCCCGAAGCTTCCGTTACGGCGCCACCCGCGCATGGGTGGAACGCCTCCGCGTGGTGCTAGCCGATGGACGGATTCTCGACGTCGGCCGCGGCGACGCGATCGATTTCGACCCGGGCACAGTCCCACTCCCCGCTGTAACAAAGAATACCGCCGGGTACCTGCTTCGCCCCGGCATGGATTGGATCGACCTGATCGCCGGCAGCGAAGGCACGCTCGGCGTGATCACCGAGGCGACGGTTCGCCTGCTGCCCCTGCCGAAGGCCGTCCTCGGCGGGGTCGTCTTCTTCACCGGTGACGACCAGGCGACCGATGCTGTCGAAGAGTGGCGATCCACCGCCACGGCGCGCATGCTGGAATACTTCGATTTGCCGAGTTTAGATCTCCTGCGCACGCGTTTCCCGGAAATTCCGGCGAAGGCGGGCGCGGCTATCTTATTTGAACAGGAGATGGCGAGCGAGGAGGATGCGGAGCTCGACCGGTGGCTGGAGCGCATCGAAGGCGCTCCCGGCGCACTGGCCGAGGACTCCTGGTTTGCCACCACCGCCAACGATCGCGAGCGCTTCCGCAAGTTCCGCCACTCGCTGCCGGAACTGGTCAACGATACCGTCCGGAAGGCCGGCGCGTTGAAAATGAACACGGATTTCGCTGTCCCGCTGGAGCGCAATCGGGAGATGCTGGCCTATTACCGCCGCCGTCTTGAAGAGGAGTTCCCCGGCCGCTACGTGATCTTCGGTCACATCGGCGACGCCCACGTCCACGTGAATGTTTTCAGCGACCCGGCAAACCCCGAACACGCCGCGGGCCTGCTCAAGGAGTTCGCCGCGCACGCTGCCAAGCTCGGTGGCACGGTGTCCGCCGAGCATGGGGTAGGGAAGCGGAAGGCCCACCTTCTCACCCTGCAATACGCCCCCGAACACCTGGAAATGATGCGGGCCGTCAAGCGCCGCCTCGATCCCGCCAACATCCTCGGGCGCGGCAACTTATGGGGCTAGGAGCGGTCGCTCTTTTCGGTCCCGCTTCCTCAACGAAGAACCGAGCCGCGACCGTTAGGAAGCGGTGGTCCCGCGGCCCACGAAAGGCGATAAAGACGCGGGCGGTAGTGCGCCTCGTTTTCGGCTGTTCTTCCCCGCGTCTTCAACGGAGTCCCATGGCCTGCGGTCCACCGAAAGGCGATGAAGACGCCGAGCCCCTATCAAGTGACCACCGCTCCCTAACGGTCACGGCTCGGATTCAAGTGTGTTCGTTCAACGGAGCGTTGCGACTCAGTACCTTAGCCACCTGTCCTATGTCCGCAGGTATGATGGGTGAATATGAAGTGGACTCTCTCAATTGATGTGCCAGGGGAACGAGCCTCAATCAGT
>JAOAPT010000888.1 GCA_025463045.1 Candidatus Solibacter sp. | reverse complement strand
TGATGCTCGGGTGGGAACTGGTCGCGCTATTCTTCGCGCGTCCGACGGCCGCACTTTCGGCCGATGCGGCGCCGTTCCGAATGGGTATCGTTTTCTGCGCGGCCGCGGCGATCGCGGCGTGTGCGCTGAAGTACTCGCGCGCGAGGCAGGCCGCGTTTGTCGCGGCGGTGGCCGGGATGTTCGCGGTCGGAGTCTGGATGCTGCGCACCACGCCGCCTCCGGTTATCGATGTGTACATCTTTCATCAGGATGGCAGCGCGGCGCTGTACTCCGGGAAAAATCCCTACGAAATCCGCTCGCGCAACATTTACGGGCAGGAGGAATCGCAGCGCGTGTACGGGCCGGGCATTTCGGTCAATGGACAGCTCACGTTCGGCTTCCCTTACCCGCCGGTGAGCCTGTTGATCAGCTCGCTCGGGTACCTGGTGGCGGGCGACTGCCGCTACGCGCACCTCGCCGCAATCTGCGCGGCAACGCTGCTGATGGCGTATGCGCGGCCCAGTCGATTGAGCTTTGTCGCCGCGCTCCTTTTCTTGTTTACGCCACGCGCGTTCTTCGTCCTCGAGCAGAACTGGACCGAACCGGTGATCGTGTTTCTTCTGGCCGTTACGGTCTTCTGCCGCTGCCGGTTTCCACGAGTCGCGCCTTGGATGACGGGGATTCTGCTCGCCGGAAAACAGTACCTTATCTTTGCGGCGCCCGCCCTGCTTCGTAAATGGAGCGAAGTGCCTAAAGCGGCGATCGCAGCGGCGGTGGTTACCGCACCGCTCGCGCTGTGGAATTTCACGGAGTTCTTTCGCAGCACCGTGACCGTGCAGATGGTACAGCCGGTGCGGCTCGACGCGCTCAGTTACATGGCGCAGCTGTGTCGTTACGATATCCGGATGCCGGGATGGATTGCGTTCGTGCTGACCGCGGCGGCGATCGTTTTCGTTGTGCGAAAGGCGGCCCCGACCACGACCGCGAGCTGCAGCGGCGTCGCATTCATCATGATTGTGTTCTTCGTTTTTAACAAAAACGCATTTTGCAATTATTATTACTTCGTGATCGGCGCGCTGGCGTGTGCAATTGCTACCGCCGAGACGAAACCTCCCTCGCACGTTTGAAGATTTTGCATTGCACCCCTCCGGCAGTTTCCCGACTTTGTGTATTGTTCATTCCCAAACGCGCCAGCAATTTTTTGGCAACTTGCGTGCTGCGTTTTTTCGACTCGATGCAGAGCGTATTGGAAAGAAGGCAGACCGCAATCAGCTCCACCACAATCGACCGATGGTCCTTCGCCGGCGCAATCCTGCTCTCCGGTTTTTTCCTTGCGACCTCGATCTACATCGCCAGCCATCGCCTCTTCTGGTACGACGAGGTCTTCACGACGTTCACGGCCCGCATGCGGGACTGGAGGACCATCTGGGCGGCGCTGGTGCACGAGAATGCCGACCCCACGCCCTTCGGCTTTTTCGCGTTCGTGCGAACCTCAGACCAGTTGTTCGGACCTGGTGAGATCGGGATCCGGCTGCCGTCGGTCCTGGCGATGACCGCGGGTATGTGGCTGGTTTACGATTGCGTCCGGCGGCTCACCAGCGCGTTGTACGGACTGATCGCGATGGCGATACTGACCTGCTCGTACGTCACTTTCTACGGGTACGAAGGCCGCTGCTACGCGCTGTACTTCATGTTTGCCGCTGCCGTTCTTTGGGCTTGGACCGGCAAGCGCCCGGCAATCGTGATCGGCGCGTTGTTCTTTGTCGGCATGCTGATCCACTATTACCTGGCGCTGTGCCTGCTGCCGTTTGTCGCGGAAGAGGCGTTGAACTGGCGGCCATGGCGGATGCCGTCGGGCCGGCTGATCGCCGCGGGGATCGGCGCGATCTCGGGACTCGCGGCCCTGCTTCCCCAGGTATTCGCGTCGCGCAGTGTGCATGGCGATAAGTGGTGGGCGGCTCCCCGGCTTCGCGAGGTTGCTTCGGTGTACACCGACTTTTTCCCGGCAGGGTTGTTTCTGCTTGCGGTCATCGTGCTTTGGCTCGTGCTGACGGATCGTTACGCGACGACGCCGGTCCGGCCGGTCTCGGACGCCGAACGCACGGCGTGGTTCTCTCTCGCGATTCCGATCGCGGGGTGGGTTGGCGCCGTGCTGGTCACGCACGCGTTCCTGCATCGCTACTTCATCGGAGTGCTGCCCGGCATTGCGGTTGGGTTTGCCTGCATGCTGTGGCGGCGCTACGGCTCCGTGCCGCGCATTGGAGTGGGGATCGCGTTGATCATCGCCGGTTACGGCGTCGCCAACCAGGCCACCGCGGTCGCGCACTGGAACAAAATCAACGAGAACGGCCCCACTCACGAACGCACCCGCGACATTCTCGCGATGGAGGACCAATTTCAAGCACGCGGGTACCGTTACCTGGTGTTCGACGATCAGGACAACCGCTGCATCGAGGTCCAATACTATTCGAAGCACCCCGAGCGCTACGCGTGGTGGAAGAAGGCGAAGGCCACCCCTTCGCAGTACTACCACATCCCCTTCTGGACCCTGGACGACGTAAAGAGTCATGCGAAGGAGGTCGTGCTGGTGGATGTCGCGCCGGAGCGTTTGGAGACGCTGCAGCGAGCGGGACTGCACCCGCGCCTCTGGGAATTCAACGACTTCTTCTTCACGTTCCTGGAGTAAGCAGGCCTGGATTAAGCCGGCGCCGTTGCTTTGCTATACTGCCCAGTTGACGGCGACTCCGCCATCCTATGCCCCAGTCCTCGCAGGCTCCCCCCGGTAAGCTTGACCAATACGTGCCGCCGCTGCTGAAATCGAAGTGGACCCTGGTTGCGATCTGCGCGCTCGCTGTAGTACTGCGGATGGCCGAGGCGATTATTTTCCCCGGCTTCGAATATCCCGACGAGATCTTTCAGGTGCTCGAACAGGCGCACCGTCTTGCGTTTGGCAATGGGATCATCCCGTGGGAATTCGCCGTCGGGATTCGCTCTTATCTGTTGCCGGAATTCTTCGCTGGCATCTTCCTCGCGGCAGAGAAAATCTGGCCCGGTTCTTACCTGCTGGCCGCGCGTTTCGTGATCAGCGTCTTCTCGGTGGTGACCGTCTACTGCTCATGGGCGATCCTGCGGCGCTTCGCCACGCCGCGCGCCGCGCTCATCGGTGCGTTCCTTTCGGCGGTCTGGTTCGAGCTGGTTTTCTTCGGTCCCAAGGCGCATTTCGAAGTGATCGGCGGACATCTGCTGCTGCTCGGCACGTACCTCGTGTTCCCCTACATCGAGGACATTCGCACGCCGCGCCTGCTGTTCGGCGGATTCCTGCTCGGGCTGGCGTTCTGCATCCGCATTCAGGCCGCGCCGATGGTCGCCGTGCTCGGGCTTGCGATGCTGGCGATCAACGGGTGGCGGCGCGTGGCGTACACGGTGCTCGGCGCACTGGTGGGGATTGCGCTCGCGGGCTTCGTCGATTACCTGACGCTCGCCTATCCGTTCGCTTCGATCATCGGGTACTTCAAGGTGAATCTGGTCGAGCACGTCAGCGACAAATTCGGACGCGCTCCGTGGCATTTCATGCTGCTGAATTTCGCGCGCGTCTGGTCGGGCGCCCTCGTGCTGTTTCTGTGGTTCGGCATCGAGGGTCTGCGCAAATCGCGCCCGATGCTGCTCCTGGTCGCGATGGCGGCCGCGCTGATCCTCGGCCACACGGCGATCGCGCACAAGGAATATCGCTTCGTCTATCCGGCGCTGCCCTTCCTGTTGATCCCGATCGCGGCGGGCATCGATCGCGTGATCGGGCGGCTGTACCCGGACAACGCGAAGACGCTGGTGTTCACGCTCGGGGGAATCGCGATGCTCTCGATCGTCGTCGCGTCGGGCGGCAACTTCCGCGGACATTTCTTCCGGCGATACGGTGAAACGAAGGCATACCAGATCATCCGCAAAGATCCGAACGCGTGCGGCGTGGCCACGCACCTGGTGATCTGGGGCGAAGCGCCGGGCTACACGGTGCTGCATCGCGACATCCCGATCTACAACTCGTACCATGATGCGGAATTCGAGCACGTTCGCGAGGGGGCGAATTACCTGCTGAGCCGCAAGCCTGTCGAACCGGGCTACACGCAGATCGGCGAGTGGCTGGAAGATGTCGACCCGCTGTACCTCTATCATCGCGAAGGCGGCTGCAGCGATCGGTTCCTGAACGAGCGCCTGCGGGTACGCACGCTGGAAGAAGAAATTCGCCCGAATTAATCGCAATTATTCATTCGCTTTTCTCCGCGGACTTTGCCCATGGCCGTGCTAGAATAGCCAGAATTCATGGGTTCGCAGCCGACTGCATCCGGACAATCCAAGAATTCGCCTAAGACCGCCCCTGCTGCCTCGTCGAATCTCGACGTCATGCGGAGCGTCGCGGTGGCTTGCGTTGTTGCCCACCATAGCTTTGAATCCAGTTACTTCGGGAGATTTGGCCGGATTGGAGTATTTCTATTCTTTGTTCACACTTCTCTCGTTCTTATGCAGTCGTTGGCGCGCCTGAAACTGGAATCCGTGGCATTGATCTTCGCATTTTATATTCGAAGGATATTTCGAGTTTATCCGCTCTCCATTTTCACCGTTCTGGCCGTGCTGGCATTGAAAATTCCGGCGGCTTCCCCATATCCTTTCGAATTTCCAAGCCTTACCGCGCTGTTGTCGAATTTGGCCTTATGCCAAAACCTGACGCTCTCTCAGTCCGTGACCGGGCCGCTTTGGAGCCTTCCCTTCGAAGTACAAATGTATGGCTTACTCCCCATCCTTTTTATTTTCCTCAATCGCAAGTCGCTCTTTCGCTGGCTGGCACTTTATGGGATCGCGCTGACTCTC
>JAOAPT010000842.1 GCA_025463045.1 Candidatus Solibacter sp. | reverse complement strand
CGTAAGGGAGCGGTGGTCGCGTGGCCACCGCTCCGTAACCGTCGCGGCTCCGAGTGGTGTGTTGGTTTTTTAACGGAGTTCGCCATGGCCCCGTTCGGGGCCACAACAAGGGATGAAAATGCACGATCGCTTTTAGGCGCGTCATTTTCAGGGGAGTTCTTCATGGCCCCGTTCGGGGCCGCAACAAGGGATGAAAATGCACGATCGCTTTTAGGCGCGTCATTTTCAGGGGAGTTCGCCATGGCCCCGTTCGGGGCCGCAACAAGGGATGAAATTGACGATCGCTTTTAGGCGCGTTATTTTCAGGGGAGCGGCGGTCACCAGAGGACCACCGCTGTGAGGGCTGTCTTTACCCGAGCCTTACAATCAGCTGCTGAATCTTTTCCTTCTCGTCCTTTTGCGGATTGTATTTCAGCGCTTCCTTCAACTGATCGAGCGCTTTGGATTTCTCGCCCTTCTGCGAGTAAGCCATGCCGAGGTGGAAGTGATAGGTCGAATGGTTGGGCTGCTTGGTCACCAGATCTTTGAAGACATCGATCGCGCTGTCGGTCATTTGCTTCTTTAGATAGATCCAGCCCAACGTGTCGGAAATCTCGAACAGTTGCGGCATCAACTGCTTCGCGCGCTGCGCCTGCGTCAGCGCAAAATCGAGATCGCCGCCGGTTTCCGCCAGCAGGAACGCGAGATTGTTCAACGCCACGCCGTTATTCGGATCGAGTTTGAGCGTCGCCTCGTAGACTTGCCGGGCTTCCGGTTTGCGGCCGGCGGCGTCGAGCACCAAAGCCAGCGTGCTCAGCACCACGATGTTGTCGGGCAGGATTTCGCGCGCCTTCTGCAGCGCTTGAACCGCCCCGCTCAGATCGCCCTTGCGGCGATATGTTTCGCCGAGGCGGAGGTAGAGATCGCCCTGCGCCTTGCCCTTCTCCATCTGACCCAGGACGCGATTGAACGTCTGAATCGCGAAATCGTACTTGCCCGCGCGCACGGCGGTGTTGCCCATTGCGAGCAACAGATCGAGGCGGTTGGGAGCCTTGTCGCTTTCCGCCTGCAGCAGCTTCAACGCTTCCTCGGTCTTGTTCTGCGCCATGTTGGTTTCCACGATGCCCATCAAGCCGCGGGAGTTCGCCGGGTTCAACTGGTAGGCGCGGCGGAACGCATCCTCCGCCTCCTTAAATTTGTTCTCCGCCAGACTGACCACGCCCAACTGGAACAACACGTCGGGCGATCCGGGATTTGCCTTCAACATCGCATCCAGCATGACTCGCGAATCGCCGAATTTCTTCTGACCCATCAGCGCCGCCGATTCGATCAGCCGCGCGTTCACGTTGCCCTTATCCAGAGCCAGCACCGCTTCGGCCGTCTTCAGCGCGGCGTCATATTCGCCACGCGTCACCTGCAACTGCGCGAGCGCCAGGCGAGCCATCACGTAATCCCCACGCAGTTCGATGGCTTTCGCGAACTGCTGGCGCGCCTGTTCGAATTCACCGCGTGCCGCGTGTGCCCGGCCCAGGTTGTAGCGCGCCACCGGGTTATCCGGAGCACGCGTCACAACCGCCTGCAACTCCTGGAGCGCCTTGGCGATATCGCCTTTATCCAGCAGGAAGGTCGCCGATAGACCGCGCGCGTCGTTATCGTCCGGCGAGTCTTTCAAAATCTGCGAGTTCACTTCCGCCGCTTCCGCGCGTTTGCCCTGACGCATGAGAACTTCGATCTCACGCTTCTGGTACGTAATCTTTTTCTTCGGATCTTTAAGGATGCCTTCCTTGTATTCGTGGATCGCCGAATCGCCATCGCCCATGCGCAGATAGAAATCGCCGACCGTCAAATACGCCTGGTCGAAATCCTTCGCGTGGCTCTTGATCTGGTTCAGCACGCTCACCATATCGTCGCGGCGGCGCTGTCCGTAGAAATGCATCGCCAGCATGGTGAGGAAGCCGTACTGTTTGGGATTGTTCTGGAACGCCTGCCGCAAAACCTGTTCGCCCAAGTCGGGCTTCTGCTGGAACAGGAACATGCGGTACAGCTCGGTATATGCGTACTGGTAGGTCTTATCCTTCGCGATCACACGCCGGTACAACTGCTCGGCGCTGGCGAAATCGGCCTTCGCCGACAAGGCGCGCGCCAGTTGCATGGAAACGCCCTGCTCGCCCGGCTTGATGCTGTCGGCCCTGCGATATTCCTCGGTGGCCTTGTTAAGGAACACCTGGCCCTCTTCCATCTTCTTGTTCTTATAGGCCTCGGTGGCCTTGCTGAAGTTCAGGTCGCCGACCAGGCGGTGCGCGTCGAACGAGTTCGGATCGCGCTTCATCAGCTGGTCGGTGAACTTCTCCACGTCGTCCATGTATTGCTTCTCGCCCTTGGCAACGGCAAGGTAGATTTCGGTGAGCTTAACGACGGCATCCCAATGATCCGGCTGGTCCGGCGGCACCAGTTCGATCGCACGGCGAAGCGACGATACCGCGCCGGCCACGTCGCCGACCTTGAGGCCGACGAGTGCCAGCTTATAGTGTGCCGGCCCGTATTTCGGATCGCGCTTCAGCGCGTTGCGGTATTGGATCGACGCCTCCTTATACCTGCCGTTCGCGAAGTACTTGTTGCCGCTCTCGTAATAGCGCTTCTTGACTACGGCAGGGTCGCGGCTGCACGACACCAACCCCACCAACAATGCCAGAGTAAACGCGACGAATCGGATGGAACGCATGAAATCCTCACCTAACTTCTTCTCTACTCTATGCCAGACCCGCGCCGGATGCCAGACTTGGCAGGAGCGAATCGGGAAAACACAGTATTATACCAGTACTAATGCTTTCGGTTTATGTTTTGGCGCAGTTTACGAAAGTAAGTCAGCTTACAGCGACCTTACTCGACCCAGACCTGCGGGACGTTCTTGCCGGTCACGGGACTGCTGACTCCGCCGATTTTCACCGTGATCGGCAGCGCGTCGCCCTTGATGTGTGCGCCCGGAATCCGGCAGTTGACCTGATACACCCCGATTGCACCGGGCTGGAGTCCGCTCCAATCCACGATGATCGCCGCTTCCTTGATTAGCGGATTGCCGAAGTACAGGTTGACCGGCGCGGTGACCGACAACGGACTCAGTGGAGCGGGAACACCCGCCGTCACGCGGCCCCCGGTGGTGACACCCATTCCGGTGAGGAAGAGGGTCAGCCTTTCATCGCGTTTGCCCGGATTGTCCTGGCTCACCCGCGTGCCGTCGGCATGGAAGAGCGCCGCACCCTGCGCATCGACAAAAACCGCCGGAGCGTACTTCGATACCGTGACGTTCGCCGTGTTCGACGCCGCCTGCCCGCCGATCGATCGCACCACCAGCGGATAGCGTCCCGCCGCGAGAGTCGGCGGAAGCTGCGCGTTGATCTGGCCCGATGACGTCGCGAGCAGTGGAATCGGCGTGTTGTTCAGCGTCACGCACGTCCCGCCGAGCACGGTCGGCAAAGGATTGCTCGCCGAGGTTGCCGCCGACGCCAGGTTAGTGCCGAAAATCGAAATTAGTCCGCCGGGGGCCACCGCGGTCTGGAAGTTCGCCGTATTCACCACGGCAGTCGACGAAAGCTGCGGCGCGCCCTGCGAACTCGCCGCCGTCAACGGGACGATGCTCAACCCCGACGTGGTCAGCACGAAAGCCGTCGTGCCCGCCGAATCCACCACCATCGAGCGTCCCAGAATATTGGCCCGCGCGCCGGCCCGTACCACCGTGCCCGGACCTTCGAGCGTCCCCGAGCTGGCCGTGGTGCGCAGCGTGCTCAGGTCCACCACTTCCACCAGCCCCGTGTCCGAAGGCGTGGCGTTTACCGCCGTGATCGGAATGCTGTACCGCGCGTAGCTCTGCCCGCCGACCGCCGCCACCCCCGCTACCGGCCGGCCCGTCGATACCGGACCGCCCGGCGCGGGCAGCCCGCCTCCGCCCACCGGACCCGTGGGGGTCTGCCCGATCGGGGTCAGCGCGGAATCCAGCAATTGATCGTTCACCAGATAATACTGCCCATTAGGACCCGCCGCGATCGGTCCGTAGTAGCCCGTAATCGGGTTTTGAATGACGGTTCGCGCGGCGATGAAATCATCGTCCGACGCGCTGTACAGAAACGCCGTGCCGTTGCCGCCGAGGATGAGGACGAAGTTCCCCTCGGGCGTCGACACCATGCTCTGCGGCGCCGCAATCGCACGCGCTGTGCCGAAAATGTTGGTGTTCAGTGCCCGCGGCAGGACGCTGTTGCCGACGATCTTCCAGAGCGTGCCGTCGCTCATGATCACCTGCGGACCGCGCTGGCTGCTCGCCAGCACCGCGGGCGTGATCAGGTTGAAATTCGCGTTGAACGGCAGCGGCGGGAAGAGAATTTTGCCGGTCTCCTTCGCCTGCGTCAGGTCGACCACGGAGATCTGTTCGCCGCCGCCGCTGGCCACGTAAAGCGTATTGCCGTCGTTGCCGAATGCCATCGAACGCGGCAGTTGACTGACCGCGATCGGCGCCAGGAACACGCGTTTCTGCATGTCGAAGACTTCCAGCCGGTTGAGGCCGGGATTGGCGATGTAGAGCCGCTGGCGAGTCGTGTCCGACAGCATGTCGGCTAGGCCGGCCGTGCTGGCTCCCCAGTCGATCGGCAGGATCGTGCCGCGCGACTCGGTGTTCCGATTGTTCTGGAACACGCGCACCGTCGGGATGATGTTGATCGCTTCCGCCGCCTGAATCAGAAGCTGGTCGGGCGCCGCCGTACCCAGGGTTCGCGCCGCCACCGTGCTGAACTGCGCCGTCACGTCGCCGCCGTACGTCTTCGCCGTGGCGCGCACCGTGGCAGAGGTCGTGCTCGCGGTCTGCACCTGCACGGTCACCGTGATCCGGCTGCCGCCGACGTCGCGCACCGGGATCACCGCGGTATTCTGTCCGGCGGTCGCCCCGCACTGGTCGTTCGCCAGCAATGCCACGTTGGAATCCGGGACGGCCAGCGGCTGATTGCGCAGCGTGCCTACCGGCAGCACCATGAAGCCCGATTCCGAGATCGCGTAGACCGTCGCGCCGTCGCTTGTAATCACCATCTTGCCGCGCAGATTCTGCGGCAGCTTGATCCCGAGTTGGATCAGCATCGTGTCGGGCGCGTTGATCGTCAACTGGCCGGTATTTGTGGGCAGCGCCGGCACCGCGGTCGGCACGATGTTGTACGCCGCCAGCAGGCTGGCTCCGTCGGGAGTGAAGACCGCGCCGCCCTGGCTGGTCTGCGTGTTGAAATTCGCCGTGCCCGGGAAGGCGTAGGGCGAATTCGCGATGTTCTGCTGCGCCAGCACGGCGAGCGTCGCGGTGTCGAACAGGAGCGGTCCGCTGACGAACTTACTGCCGTCGGGCGCCACGGCGAGGGTCGCCGAGAGGGTCGGCACGATGCGGCTGCGCAGCACCGTCGAGGCCGCGACGTCGAATACGAACACCGTGCGCGTGGCCCCCTGCAGATTCACGCCGATGATCAGCCTGCCATCGCCCGAGGCCTGCAGCCGGCTCTTGCCCGCCTGAAACCAACTGCTGTTTGGCGGAGGCACGGTCGGCGCGACCGGCGCGGGCGGCGCCACGACCACCGGCTGCGTATTGCCCGTCAGGGGATCGTAGGTGATCAGCACTTCCGCGCCCGTCCCGGTGCCGATCGTCGTCACCAGCACCTTGCCGTTGAAACCGACGGCCACGCCCTGCGGTTTGGCGTCGAGCTGTTTGGAGACCGAAGCGAAACTTGCCGAATTCAGGTCGATGATATCGAGCGTCGACCCGTCGTAGCAGGTGACGTACAGGTATCGGGGATTGGGAGTCTCGCGGGAGATCGCGGCGGCGAGCGGCGTCGCGTCTGTTTTGATGGTGTTGGTCAGCCGCGGCGGGCTGACGTTGGTGGCATACACCTCAACTTGATTGGACGCCGTATTGACGACGTAGAGCCGCTTCCGCGCCTCGTCGACCACCAGATCAGCGAGCGAACTGGGATGCGAAACCACGGTGCCAAACGTCGCAGCAAGGCACGGCATCGCGCTGAAAAAGAGCAGCAGGGGCCGAAGTACTGACATTGGTTAGACTACTATAACCCATTGGAGTCAGCGAAGTTGCAAGGCAAAACTGCCGCCCCCAAGTGATTTTGGGCGCCGACTTCCCCGCCCCTCGACGCCACGCTGAAGTCATGAACACCCTGACTCGCGATCGCACCGTCGGCCAGATCGCCGCCGAACTTCCCGCCTCCGTACGCGTCTTCGAAAAGCACGGCATTGATTTCTGTTGCGGGGGCAAGGTTCGGTCACCGAAGCCTGCCCGCCGGCTCGGTTTCGAACTCGGCGCGCTGCTCGCCGAAATCGACGTGGCCACCCAAGCGCCGGCGGAAGATCCGACCGATTGGGCGAAGGCGCCGCTCCCGGTGCGATCGATGACATCCTCGACACGCACCAAACCTATATGAAGATGCAGTTGTCCC
>JAOAPT010000832.1 GCA_025463045.1 Candidatus Solibacter sp. | reverse complement strand
GGCGGAATGCTCAAGCCCTATATTAGTTCGCCCGTCGTCGCCAATGCCTGCGGCTTCGCGATCGTCTTTTGCGGAATTCTGCTGGCCGGTGCGGTCGTCTCTTATATTGTCGGAAAGTTCCTCAACGCGACTGGACTTTCCCTCGTCGATCATGCCTTGGGTGGTGGTCTCGGCCTTTTACGTGGACTGGTCTATTCGATTGCAATTATCATGGGTGCAATGGCGTTTTCGCGCGGCACAAAACCGCCCGAAGCCATTGTGGATTCCCGATTGGCCCCCTATGTAGTGGATGCCTCCCGTCTCGTGGCGGCCATGGCTCCTCACGATTTAAAAGAGGGCTTCCGAAAAACGTACGAACAGGTGAAGTCTGCCTGGAACGACACGCTGGAAAAAGGGATGCGGCATTTGCCGAACGGGGAGAAGAAAAAAAATGAAAGACAGATTTGACGGGCTCGTGCAGCACCTGCTCGACGGCGGATTCTTCCTGCAACAGGCCATCGAGGTCCTGGAGAAGAGCATGATTCAAGGCGTCCTGGATCGCAACAAAGGCAATCAGTCTGCCGCCGCGAAGCAACTTGGCATCCATCGGAACACTCTGCAGCGCAAAATGGTGGAATACGCGCTGAACGGCGCCCGCTCCCGCGTCAATCGCAAACCCATGGCGCGGGCCGCCCAGCCGCCTAAACGGAAGACAGGTATCGCGTAACGATGGACCTGCTTATCTTCGACCTTGATGGAACCCTGATCGATTCCAAACTGGATCTCGCGCAGGCCGTCAACGCCACGCGCGCCCACATGGGCATGAGCCGCCTCGAGAACGAGCTCGTGTATTCCTACGTCGGCAATGGCGCGCCCGTACTCATCCGTCGTGCACTCGGCGCCGACGCCACTGAACACCAGGTGGAGGAGGCGCTCGAGTTCTTCCTGGAGTTTTACCGCGAGCACTATCTCGATCACACGGTCCTCTACCCCGGCGTCCGCGACGCGCTGGATCGGTTCCGTGAACATGGCAAGCAGATGGCAGTGCTCACCAACAAACCGGTCGGCATCAGCAAGGCGATCGTCAACGGACTCGGTATCGGCCCTCACTTTTTTCAGGTCTACGGCGGCAACAGTTTCGATTTCAAAAAGCCTCATCCGATCGGAGCCCAGGAGCTGATCCGCGAATCCGGGGTCCCCGCCGAACGCGCCCTAATGATCGGCGATAGCACCGTCGATATTCAAACCGCGCGCAACGCAGGCATCCCGAGCGTCGGCGTGACCTACGGTTTCCAACCCGAGTCGTTGGACGACCCGGCACCCACTCGCCTCGCCGCCAGCATGCAAGAAGTCGCTGACTGGATTCTGCGCGAAAAGATCCCTGGCCCTACTGGGGAAAAATGACACATCGTCCCGGCGCCGGCCATTGGGAACTTGTAGAAAAACAACCGGACTGAATTATTCGTGAGCCGTTTCCCGGTCGTTTTCCGCTGGTACTTATGACATAATGTCGAGCCAGTTAAGACATCGGAGAAACGAACAATGTTGAAAACAGAAGCCATCGCCCAATTCCGCGGAACGTTCCGCGGCGACCTGATCGACCCCAGCGACCCGCGCTTCGACGCCGCGCGAAAAGTTTACAACGGCATGATCGACCGCAAGCCCGCGCTGATCGCACAGTGCTCGGACGTTGCCGACGTCATGGCCGCCATCGCCTTCGCCCGCGCCAACGACGTCCGCGTCTCCATCCGCGGCGGCGGACACAACGCCGGCGGCCTCGGCATCGCCGACGACGCCCTGGTCATCGATCTCTGCAAAATGAAATTCGTGCACGTGGACCAAGCCACTGGCGCGGTCCGCGTCGGCGGAGGCGCAACCTGGGCCGATGTCGACCATGCCACATACGCCTTCAGCCTCGCCGTGCCGTGCGGCTTCATCTCCAGCACCGGAGTGGGTGGCCTGACGCTCGGCGGCGGCATCGGCCACCTCACCCGTAAGTACGGCCTCACCATCGACAACCTGCTCGCCGCCGACGTCGTGCTTGCCGATGGCACTTGCGTGGTCGCCAGCGCCACCGAAAATCCCGACCTCTTCTGGGCGATCCGCGGCGGCGGCGGCAATTTCGGAGTCGTCACGTCGTTCCTCTTCCAGGGCCGTCCCGTCAGCACCGTGTGCGGCGGCCCCATGCTCTGGGAACTCGACGATACCGAGGCGATGATGAAGTTCTACCGCGAGTTCATCGCCACCGCGCCCGAAACCATCAACGGATTCTTCGCCTTCCTCACCGTACCGCCCGGACCGCCCTTCCCCGAAGCGCTCCACTTCAAAAAGATGTGCGGCATCGTATGGTGCTATCCGGGATCGATCGAGGAGGCGAACAAACTCCTCGACCCGGTGCGCGCCTTCCGCAAGCCGGCGTTCGAGTTCTTCGTCCCCATGCCGTTCCCGATGTTGAACGGTATGTTCGACGGCCTGTACCCCGCCGGCCTGCAATGGTATTGGAAGGGCGATTTCTTCAATGAGCTGAGCGACGGCGCCATTCAGGGTCACCTGAAGCACGGCGCGCAACTGCCCACGCTGCACTCCACGATGCACCTTTACCCGATCAGCGGCGCCGCCCACCGCCCGTCCAATACCGACACCCCGTGGGCCTATCGCGATGCGGAGTTCTGCCAGGTGATTGTCGGCGTCGATCCCGACCCCGCCAACGCCGGCAAGATCACCGATTGGGCCCGCAACTATCACGACGCGCTTCACCCTTACGGTGCGGGCGGCGCCTACATCAACTTCATGATGGAAGAGGGCGACGAACGCATCCGCGCCACCTACAAAGGGAACTACGATCGCCTCGCATCCGTGAAGGCGAAGTACGACCCGGCGAACTTCTTCCGTGTGAACCAGAACATCCGCCCCGCCGCCGCCAAGCCCGCCGGCGCCTAGTGCTGAAGTGAAATTAATGTGAAAGCTGGGAACGGCGGCATCACCGCCGCCGTAGCTCCTGATGAGCGGTGTAAAATAAGATTTTGCACCACTGGGAGAACGTACTGACTATGCATCGATTTCGCTTATTCGCATTGTGCCTGACCCTCGCCGCCGGCTCCGTTGGGATGCGTGCCGCCGAGAAGGGAGATGCCGCCAAGGGGAAGGTCGTCTTCGAACAGTGCGCCGTCTGCCACAACCCGGACAGCGACGAAAAGAAGATGGGCCCCGGCTTGAAGGGGCTTTACAAGAAGGACAAGATGACCAATGGCAAGAAGCCGTCTGACGCCACGGTCCGTGCCAAGATCGACGAAGGCGGCAGCGGTATGCCGGCTTACAAGGACATGCTGAGCGATTCAGAAAAAGACGACCTGATCGCCTACCTGAAGACTCTCTAAAAAGGAAAATGCCGGACGAGCCGCAAGGCCCGTTCGGCATTCTCTTTGATTCAGTTCTTGCGTTACCCCTTGGCGAGCAGTTCCAACGCCTTCTTCACCACGGCGTCGTCCTCCACCTTCTTCTGCTTCTCCGTCCCTGCTGCCTCGGGCGCCGGCTCCCCATTGTCATCCACCTCGACCTGCGCGTCCGTATCGCTCACCGTATTATTGGGCGTGACGCCGGCATCCTGGATTGCCTTGCCGCCGTCCGGTGAGTAGTACTTCGCGACCGAGAGGATGATCGCGCCGCCGTCTTCCATGGTGATCGCGCGTCGCACCGCGGCATCGCCGTAGGTCCGCTCGCCCACCACCTGGGCGCGCTTGTTGTCCATCAACGCCGCCGCCGCAACTTCAGCCGCATCGGCCGTTCCGCGGTTGGTCAGCACCGCCAGGGGCAGCGCCGTGATCGCCTTCGCCGGATCGGCATCGAAGTTCTGCCGCGGCATTTTCTGCCCGACGAGGTACGTAATGCGGCCCGACTTCATGAAGAGATTCGCCAGCGCGATCCCGTCTTCCGGAGAGCCGGTCGCGCAGTTGCGCAGGTCGAGCACGAGTTTCGTCGCGCCATCCTTCTGCAGCTTCTGCACGTTCGCTGCGACTTCTTTCACCAGCGCCGGCGACAGCGCGTCCACATTGATGTAGCCGACCTTGTCGCCGATCGTGCGGCTTTCCACCGCCGGCAGCGCGAATGTCGCGCGCGTCAGTTTCACCGCCGTCGGTTCCGGATGCCGCACGCGCACCACACTGAGATCCACTGTGGTTCCGCTCTCACCCTGCAAAAGCATGCTCGCGTAGGCCAGCGGCATGTCGCGCGTAGCCACTCCGCCGATGCTCTCGATCATGTCGCCGGTCGTGAAGTTCGCCTTGGCGGCGGGCGATCCAGTGATCGTTCCCACCACGCCCACGTAGCCGAATTTCTTGGAGAGAATCAGGCCGACATCGGCGCGCTTGACGTCCTTGTTCTTGAGGTAGTCGCGATACTGATCGGCGTTCAGGTAGCTGGCGAACGGGTCGATGGCTTCCAGCATTCCGTTCAGCGCGCCCAGCGTCACGCTCTTCATGTCGGGCTCTTCGACGTACTCGCTCTTAATGCGCGAAACCACGTCGGCGAACACGCCCATGTGCTTGTAGGTATCGTCGGGGGAGGCACTCCGGCCGATCACACTCCCGATCAGGAGCAAAACGGTGAGACACGTTGAAGTGCTCACGACGAAATACTTTGTCCGGCTACTCATAGGTTTATCGACAGCTCCAGCCCTAAGGCCATTATACTGATTGGACGCGCGGCCCGGCGGTTCGGTTCTACTCTATTTCCAGCCTTTTCTGTCGCGTAGCCCGGTGATATGCGCGACGTGGTGCCGCCCGTGCCAGGCATACAGCCCCGTGATCAAATCAAGCCGCACCACCCCCAACTCGGAGTGCTTGAAACCGCGCGCGAAGTCCTCCGGGGTCATCGCCCGTAGTAGGGACACCCACCGAAAGTGAAGCCCCTCAAGGATTTGCAGCGAAGGCTCGGTAGGCGCCGTGCGCGAATCCGCGAGCTCCGCCCACGCCTTCTGGTCGTAGCCTTTGATCGCCGGCTCGTGCTCCGTAAGCGTCAGACGGAACCGCATGAAACTCTGCATGTGGCTCTCAGCCACGTGATGGACAGTCTGCCGCACGGTCCAACCGTCGGGACGGTATGGCGTGTCGAGCTGCTCGTCGGTCAGCCCGTGGACGGCCGCGCGAAGCGCCGCCGGGAGAGTCGTGATTTGCGTGATCAGGCCGGGCAACTGCTCGGGCGTGACGGTCTGCTTAAAATCGAACCTGCCGATGGGATAGCTGAGATCCGGATTATTTGAATCCATGTTCCAAATCTTACCAGCGCCGGGAGAAGATGGAGGAATGCGATCGATCGCGCTCGCGGCGCTGCTCCTCCTTCCGGCAGCCGCCGCCGAGCTGAAACCAAAGACGCTGGCCGCGTTCGACCAGTTTGTCCGGCAGACGGAGGATCGGCTGGCCGCCTCCAAGCCGTTTCTATGGGCCGACGAATCGCCCGACCGCGCGCGCCGCGTCAAAGCCGGCGAGGTGCTGGTGACGCCGTTTCATGCCAAGTCCGAGATCAAAGTGCCGGACGGGTTGATCCACGATTGGGTAGGCAGTGTCTTCATCCCGAACACCACCATGGCGAAGGTGCTCGCCCTGGTGCAGGACTACGACCACCACAAGGACGTCTTCAAACCCGAAGTGATCGATTCCAAACTGCTCTCGCGCCAGGGCAACGATTTTCGAATCAATCTCCGCCTCCTGAAAAAAAAGGTGATCACCGTGGTGCTCAATTCCGAGCACGAAGTGAAGTACTCGCAGGTGGATGCCACGCGGTGGCGCAGCGCGTCGCACACCACAAAAATCACCGAGGTCGAAAATTCCGGCAAGCAGGACGAACGCGAAAAACCGCCCGGCACCGGCGAAGGCTTCCTCTGGCGGCTGAACAGCTACTGGCGCTTTGAGGAGCGCGATGGCGGCGTGTGGATGGAATGCGAGGCTCTGTCGTTGACGCGCGACGTGCCGACCGGGCTGGGCTGGCTGATCGAGCCGATCATCCGCAATCTGCCGAAGGAGAGTTTGGAAAACACTCTTCGCTCCACGCGCGCGGCGCTGGTGAAATGAAAGCCGGGTTTGCACTCGCGCTACTCGCCGTCACCGCGTTCGCGGCGGACCAGAACGCGGTCGGCAATCCCAGCTTCGAAAAGGGCCTGGAAAACTGGGACACCGCGGGCGGTCCGGAGGGAATCGCCATCGATCGCGTCGTGGCACACAGCGGCAAGCAGTCCGTTCGATTGTTTGGCGCGACCTCGGGAGTCCACCAGACCCATCGGCAGTATCCGCCTCTCGAATCTTCGCGACGGGCTCGAAGATTACGAATACCTGTCGATGATCGCAATCCGATGGCCGGCAATCGCGATGCCTGTCTTCCGGTGAGGCGCGACCTCACGCACTTCACACTCGATCCGGCAGTGTTATACGCGTCGCGGGAGAAGATTGCGCGAGCGATCCAAAGGCGATGACTCAGGGTGTCATAATACGAGAGGTCCAAAACTATGAGCCTCGATATCGGCATCGACACGGTGGGCCCCTGGAGCGTCGTCAACCTGCGCGGGCGGATTGATGCCGTAAGCGCCAATGAATTCGACCGGGCGCTGCGCGAACTGATCGGGTCGGGTGGGCAGCGGGTGCTGTTCAACTGCGCGGAACTCCGCTACGTGAGCTCTGTCGGTATCGGAATTTTCGTCGAGTGCGCCAAGTTGGCGTCGGCTTCCGGCGGGTACCTCAGCTTCGCCGCGATGAATCCTCACGTCTCGAGCCTGTTCCAGATGGTCGGCTTCGTCGGCCTGTTTCAGGTCTACCCTTCGGTGGAGGAAGCGCTAAAAGAGGCTCTGGACCGATAGAATAGAAGTAATGGTTCCGAAACTATGTCTTTTCCTGGCGGGCGCCGCGTTATCATTCGGCGCACAGCCTGCCAAGGTCTTTCCCTACGCTTATTCGCAGGAAGACCTCCCCAACGGACTCCGTCTGATCACCGTTCCGACGGACTACGCCAACATCGTCGCGGTCTACATCGTGGTGCAGACCGGGTCGCGCAACGAGGTGGAACCGGGCCTCACCGGCTTCGCCCATCTCTTCGAACACCTCATGTTTCGCGGCACCGCGCAATTTCCGTCTGAGAAGTACAACCAGTCCCTGAACCGGATCGGTGCTGCGTCGAACGCCTCGACGTCCGACGACTACACCGTGTATCACACCACCTTCTCCAAGGAAGATCTGGATTCCGTGCTCTCGATGGAGGCCGACCGCTTCCAACATTTGAAGTACGCCGAGCCGGAGTTCAAGACCGAAAGCCTCGCCGTGCTCGGCGAGTACAACAAGAACAGTGCGTCACCATTCAGCAAGCTGAACGAAGTGATTCACGACACGGCGTATGAGCGCCACACCTACAAGCACACGACCATGGGCTTCCTGAAGGACATTCAGGACATGCCCAATCAATACGAATACAGCTTGAAGTTTTTCGACCGCTACTATCGCCCCGAATACACCACGATCGTGGTCGTAGGCGACGTGAAGCCGAAGGCGGTGCGCGCCATCGTCGACAAATCCTGGAGCGAGTGGAAGCGCGGCAGCTATCACCCGGACATCCCGGTGGAGCCGCCGCAGGATGCGCCCCGGACCGCGAATGTCGATTGGCCAAGCCCGACCTTGCCGATCGTGGCCATCGCGTACAAAGGTCCGGCGTATAGCGACACAACGAAAGACACCGCGGCGCTGGACGCGCTAGCCTACCTGGCGTTTTCGAACACGAGCGATCTGTACCAGAAGCTGGTCGTGCAGGAGCAGAAGGCCGACAGCGTCTCCGGCAACGCGCCTGACAACGTGGATCCCGGACTTTTCCAGATCACGGCGCGGGTGAAGAAGGTGGCGGACATGGATACTGTTCGCGACGAAATTCTCAATACCGTCCAGCAGTTTCAGCAAAAACCCGTGGACGCGGCAAAGCTCGATACGGTCCGCAAACGACTGCGCTATCAGCTCGCGCTGAGCATGGATAACAGCGATACGATCGCGGCCATTCTCTCGCAATATGTAGCGCTGCGCCGGACGCCCGCGACGATCAACGCGCTCTACGATCAGTACGGCAAACTGACGCCGGAAGACATTCAGCAAGCGGCCGCGAAGTACCTTGTCGAAAAGAGTCGGACGATCGTCACATTGACCGGACCTGCAGCAACGGGAGCGGGAGGTGCGAAATGAGATCGGCGGCACTGTTGATATTGATGAGCATTTGCGCCTCGGCGCAGATCCGCACCGTCGCTCTCCCCGGAAAATCGCCTCTCGTCACGTTCCGGATTGTGTTCACGGCGGGTGCCGCCAGCGATCCGGCCGACAAACCCGGACTCGCGTACCTGACAGCGCAAATGCTGTCCGACGGCGGCACGAAGGACCTCACCTATAAGCAGGTGTCCGATGCGCTCTTCCCGATGGCTTCGGGTGTGGGCGCGCAGGTGGATAAGGAGATGGTGACCTTCACCGGCTCTACGCATGTGGATAACCTCCAGGCATACTACAAACTGCTCAAGGGTCTGCTGCTCGAGCCGGGATGGCGCGAGGACGATTTCCGCCGCGTGAAGGACGACGCCATCAACGCCATCAAAGTAGGACTGCGCGGCAACAACGATGAGGAACTCGGCAAAGAGGTCCTCTACGAGAGTATCTACCAGGGCACGCCGTATGGCCGCTTCACCGGCGGTACCGTGTCGTCGCTGGAGAAGCTCACGCTGGAGGACTTGAAGTCGTTCTACCGCAGCCAGTACACGCAGGACCACCTGATCCTCGGCATTGCGGGTGGATACACACCCAAGTTCCTGGAGGCGATGAAGGCGGATTTCAAAGTGCTGCCCGAAGGCGGCGGCCTACGTCCCCGAATGCAGGCGCCGAAGATGATCGAGAGTTCGCGGATGACCATCGTGGACAAGGATACGCGTAGCGTGGCGTTCTCGATCGGCTATCCGATCGATGCCATCCGCTCGCGTCCGGACTATGCGGCCCTGCTGCTGGTGTCGTCGTTCCTCGGACAGCATCGGATGAGCAGCGGCGTCCTGTACGACCGCATGCGTGAGAAGCGCGGCCTGAACTACGGAGACTACGCCTACATCGAATATTTCCCGCGAGGCATGTACCTGATGGAGCCGCAGCCGAACCTGGCGCGGCACTACCAGATCTTCCAGGTCTGGATCCGTCCGGTGGAGCCGCCGACGGCGAAGTTCGCGCTCCGGCTGGCGCTATCCGAGCTCGACAAACTGCACGAGAACGGCATGACGCAGGAACAGTTCGAGCGGACGCGCGAGTTCTTGAGCAAGTACGTGAACGTGCTCACGCGGACGAAGCGCGCCGAGCTCGGCTACGCGATCGACAGCATCTACTACGGCATCAATCCATACAACGATTACCTGAAGGCGCAGCTGGCGAAGTTGACGCTGGCCGATGTCAATCAGGCGATCAAGCGCTACATTCGGACCGACCGCCTGGTGATCGCCGCCGTGACGCGCAATGGCGAGGAACTGAGGAAGCAATTGCTGAGCGATGACCCGTCGCCGATGACCTACAATTCCCCTAAGCCGGAAGCGATCACGGAAGAGGACAAGGTCGTCGAGAAGCGGCCGCTGAAGCTGAAGCCGGAGAATATCCAAGTGCGTCCGGTCGGCGAAGTATTTCAGTAGAAGCAAATTTGCTGAAGGCATCTCTGCGCTCTCGCTGTTGTAGTTTCAGAGATGCCTTGCCGGACCGCCGGGGCGCGCTGAATAGATCGCTCCCCATACGTGATAAACTACGCTTTCGTGCCTACAGCATGCTGCTTGCCAGAGAATTCGTAACTTACATCTCCAAACAACTCGTGAAGAGCCTGACGCCCGGCACGATCGAGACTTCGAGTCCCGATCTGCTGATCGAACGGATCGCCGAAGTGATCACCGAAGAGCTCTCCGCGGAAGATCGCCTCAACGACGAAGTCCGCGATCTCCTCAGCCAGTACAGCGAGTACATGCGTCGCGAGGGCGTGAGTTATCAGGAGATGTTCCGCCGTATTAAGAACACCCTGATCTCGCAGCGAAAAGTGATTCGCGCCTCCGGCCGCGACACCGGCGACCCGATGAAGCTCTCTCGCGACAAGGTCAGCGAGATGTCTCACAAAGTCGTCGAGATGCTGCGCAAGAATCGCGACATTCGCCTGAAGAACAAAGACTCGAACGCGATTCGCCTCGAGATCGTCCGCCTGATGACCGACATCCTCATCGCCGAGGAGAAGGTGGACCGCGCCGCGCGCACCAAGATTCGTTCGCAGAAGCGCGATATCCCCGAAGGCAGCGAAGAGTGGGATTTGATGCTGCGCAAGTATTACGCCGAAGAGCTCAAGAAGCTCGGCATCGACCTGGCCAAGTAGGACAGGCTCCCGGCCTCTCGCGGCTAATCTATTCTTCCAGTCCGGCAAGCTTCAGCAGTTCCATAAATTGCGCCTCCGTGCGCATATCGATGGCCTGCGCGGCGAGCCGTCCTTCCCGATCGAAAATAAAACTCTTCGGAATCCCTTCCACCGAGAACGCAAGATTCACCTTGCGCCCCGGATCGAGCGCGATCGGAAACGTATAGTTATTCTTCGCCATGAAGTTCGCCACCGTTTCGCGATCCTCGTCGCTCACCGCGATTACGGTCAGCCCCTTCTTCTCATACGTCCGGTAGAGCTTCTCCATATCCGGCATTTCTTTGCGGCACGGCGGGCACCACGTGGCCCAGAAATTAAGCAGCACGATCTTTCCCCTCAGCCCATCGAGCGTATAAGTCTTGCCGTCGAGGCTGGTCAGCGTGAAGCCATTCTCCTGCTGCACGCGCTCGCGCAACTCAAGCACCGCCTGCGCGGCATCAAGCCCCGGACTCGAGGGCACCTCCAGCCGCTCGTAGCGCACCAGCTTGGCGAGTTCGATATAGCTGTCGCCATACGAGCCCGGCAGCTTGGCCGATTCGCGCAGCGCGCCGGCCAGTGTCACAGCCACCATCCCGAGCGCATCCTTGCCCAAGTCTCCTTCCGTCGATACGCTCGCCATGCTGCGAATCAAGCCCAGTTTCTGCTGCGGCGGCAGCGCAGCGATCTCGGGCACCAGCGTCTTCACCAGCGCGCTCCGGTCGGCATCCGTCGGCAGGCCGCGCATCGTACCCATACGCTTGGAGATCGCCATCACCTCGGGCGTCGGAGCGGAAGCAGTGTTCGTGGGGCGGAAAATCACCGTGCCGCCGATCTTCCATTTTGCGAGCAGGTCCTGGTATTTCTCGTAGCGCTCGGGCGAAACCAGACGCAGTCGTGCACCCGCCAGAATCAGCAGCGTATCGCGCGTGTTGTCCGTCGCGATCGAGGTCTGCCCCATCTGGATCGTCCCCGTAATCTGCGGCTTCACGTCGCCCGCATACTCCTCCGCCGACGCCGCTCGA